>JAWWAT010000402.1:0-3562 GCA_033721635.1 Marinobacter sp.
ACGATGCACCGGCCATGCGGCAGGCCCATGCGGGCATCGCCATGGGAAAACGCGGTACCGATGTGGCCAAGGAAACCGCAGACCTGATCGTTACCGACGATAATTTTTCCTCCATTGTCGCCGGCATCGAGCAGGGTCGGGTGGTGTACAACAATATCCGCAAGGTTATCGGGCTGCTGGTTGCCACCGGTTTCTCGGCGATCCTGCTTTTCTTCCTGTGTGTGCTGGCCGGCCTGCCAATGCCCATGATCGCGGTACAATTACTCTGGCTGAACCTGGTTGCGAACGGCTTTCAGGATGTGGCCCTGGCCTTCGAGCCGAAGGAAGGCGGCGAATTGTCCGTAAAGCCGCGCTCACCTCACGAGCCCGTTTTCGATAAGCACATCATCGAGCATGTTCTGGTGGTGGGAACGTGGATGGGTTTGGTCGCATTCCTCAATTTCCAGTGGACGCTCGGCCAGGGCCAAAGCCTTGAGGAAGCCCGCAACCTCACGCTGATGCTGATGGTGCTGTTCGGCAACATCCATGCGCTTAACAGCCGCTCGGAGTTCCGCTCCCTTTTCAGCATCCCCCTGCTCCGCAACCCCTTCCTGATGCTGGCTGTTCCCCTCGCGCAACTGGCCCACATCGGTGCCATGTATGTCCCGGGGCTCTCCGATGTCCTGCAGATTCAGCCGATATCAGTTCAGGAATGGCTGCAGTTGCTCGCGCTCGCCATGAGCCTTCTCGTTGTGGAGGAACTGCATAAGATACTGATCAGGAGGCGGCGAGCCCGTGGCAACTAGGTTTACTCTTCCATCTCCAAAATCCACGTCACGAGCTTTTCAGCATCTTCTTCGCTGACGTCCATGCGAACCCCCATGTCAGGCATTTCTTCCGTGCCCCAGTGATCCTGCCCGCCAGTCAGCACAACCTGCACCAGCCGATCATATTCATCCATTGAGTATCTCTGCGCGATGCTCCGGAAAGATGGCACTATCGACATGGCGTCGCTTTCGTCTATGGCATGGCAAGACGTGCACTGCTTTTCCTCAGCCAGTTCCATACTGGTCATACCATGGGAGTCGGCAAACGCTGATCCAATTCCCGGGCAAAGAACGCACGTGAGCACGGCGGGTATAATTTTCGATTTCATGGCAATCCCTCTCTGATCACGCTGATTGATCCAGGCGAGATGACTGCGACCGGTTGGGAATATTCCGACACCTCATTCTGAAACTTAGTCCAGGATGGACGACCACACAAAGTGCCCGGACCAGATAAATCGGAGAATCAATGGTCCAGGTAAAGGTAATGCTGCCAGCTCAACATCCTGAGAAGGATTTTGCGCATGATCGCCACATGATGCATGTGATCGGAATACACCGCCACTTGGGCGCTGACTCCAAGAGGTAGATCCTGGATCGCGCTGATATCATCCATCTCGAGCACAACCAGCGTCTCATTGTCCATTCGCCGGAATGCTTCCCCTCCAATTAACTGCTGCCCCGCAGCCAGCTGTGCTTCCGCGACGGCAGGCAGTACCTCAACCACTCGGGCTGGAAAAACCTGTCCGGGCAAAGCGGTGAAGGTCAGTTCCGCTTCGTACCCTGGTTTCAAACGCAACAGTGACTGCTGGCGGAAGGCAGCCACGAAATTGCGCTCCTCCTTATTCACAAAGTTGGCCACAGGCCTGAGCGGGATAGGGACTGCCATCATTCCCGGCCGAACCGCCAACTGAGTCAGGAAGCCGTCCGTGGGTGCCCGCAGAATGGTATTTTCGAGATCAAAACGGGCCTCCTCCAGCTGGGCCTCTATGGCGGCCACTGCCGGGTCCTGGCCATCCACTGAGCCGCTCAGTTGCGCCTCTGCTCTTTCCAGTGCCGCCCTGGCCGCATCCAGATCTGCACTGCTGGCCGCCACCCTTTGCCGCTGGGTGTCGATCTGCTGTTGACTGAAAGCGGAGGCCGCCCCTTCGTAACGGCGCAGGGTGCGCAACGCCTGGTCCCTTACTGCTGTTGCCTGCGCCACTCTGGCCCTGGCCTCTGCGACACTGGCAACTTCTGAGACCACCTCCTCGCCCGTGCTCGCCAATTGGGCTTCCAGTTGGTGGACACGGGCAAGGACTCGAGTATCGTCCAGCACGATCATGGGCTCCCCCTCTTTCAAGGGCGTGTTCGCTGATGCCGGCACGTCTACCACTCTGGCTTTAATCTCCGGCACGATGGGAGTCACCACGAAAACCTGCCTCGCCTTGTGGGTAAACGGGTGGTTGTAGTTCATTAACAGCACCAGTGTGCCGACAAGAACCACACCTCCGAGAAACGCGGTTGGCACCGTCCATTTATTGAGTGGAACCCGAAATACCTTGAAGATAAAAATGCAGATAGCGGCGTAAGTCAGAAGCAGAAGGAGGTCCATGAGTCACTCCCCTTCCTGCTTTTGCTCGAGGGCTTCCAAACGCCTGGCTTGCTCCGCCAGTTTTTCCCTCAGCTCGTTCAACAGGGCTTCATCCGCCCGCTGCCCCTCTCCTGGGTGTTTCATTCCCCACCCACGATCAGGCCGGTAAATCGTTGCCCAGATCCAAAGGAACGGCCATATCGCATGCAGGGTAAACAAGCTGACCCAGCCCGCCACATGAATAGCATCCTGGTGGGGATGATCGCGGTGTTTGGCGATTTCGTAAGGAATGTCGTGGATGGCGATGACACCATAAAACAGAACTAACACCACGAAAATCAACAGGAACAGAGCGACGTAGCTGAGCATTAGCGATTCCTTTTCACCAATAACTAGTGTCTGATATAAGCAGTGGCCATCGACAGGCCCACGTTCAGATTAGTACAGGCTAATCAGGGGTGCACCACAGATCTGCGTTGGGACCATCGCTGATCCGCCGGCGCGTGCGGACGCGGACGCTGACCCAGGCCTGAGCCAGGGTCAGGCTCGCGCTAACAAGGGATCAAGGGCTCGGTGAACAACTGGCTCGTGGCAGATAGTCAATCCAGCTACGAATCAGTTGAGCACCTTCCTGGTGCGTCGTACTGCGCCCAAGCTCAGGCATCTTGTGCCTGCTATCTGTCGTCTCGACGCGGAACAAAAGGTAGGACTCATCCGCGTTGCCTGGAATCACATCGTACGGGTATCCCTCTTTGCCTCCCGCCACCGGGTCCTTGCAGACGCCGAATTTACCCGGCGCGTCGGCGTAGCTGCGGTTGTACTCCAACTGTACGCCACTGCTTCCGGCCGGTCCTGCATAGTCGGCGGGCAGCGTCAGGTCGGCACGGTGGCAGTGGGCGCAGTTGATGTCCAGATAGGCCCTGGCCGCGTCGTTCAATTCCGCGTCGCTCAATGACGGAATATGGGTGCTGTCGTTAAACACCGCCGCTTTTTCCACGCTGTTGAAGTCCGCGGGCAATCCGGTCAGCAAATCGCCCTCAGCCCAATACTGGAGCTGGTTGTAAACCGTCCCGTCGGGATAACTGAAGTCAGTATTCAGGTAGCGGGCCTTGGGGCCTATCGGCAGGAAGATCTGCTCACGCTGGTCGTCTGGCCCGGCAAGATCTGGAACGATCGAATGGCA
>JAWWAT010000403.1:0-3561 GCA_033721635.1 Marinobacter sp.
CGTCCAAGAGGGCCTCTCAGGGTAATTGTGCTCTTCTCCGGGCTGACGGCAACGACATCGGCAAGTGCCTGAATCACCTGACCCGCAGCGCCGGCAGGCCTTTCTCCTGGCTCTGCGCGCGCTGCAGCGGCGCCTACTGAGATATCCCTGTCGTCACTACGGACTTTTTGCAAATTCAGGGAAATCGATTGCATATACTCGACAACAAGCTCATCGCCGAGACTGATCTGGTCGAAATTGCGAACACGATCATCTGCTACAACCTCAACGACTTCCCCGCTCGACAATTCAAGCATCAGGGTTCGGGTTGCTTTCTCGATACCAACAACAAGTGCCGATGCTGTCATTACCGTGGTTTGGGTTGCGCTGCCCGCACGGCTCTCAATGACTGATTGCGCCTGTGGGGATGTCTGCGCAAAAACAGTCAAAGATAGAAAAGTCAAAGCCAGACAATTAATCAATAGTAAGTAACGCATTCCGTTTCCCTCTGATTGCATTGATTAAAAACTTTCCCTTGCACCACAACACGGGTTTTCAGTTGGTGCCGTCCCGGTACAGCTATTCACTGCTCCTGACTTCTGTCATTGAGCTACACTTTTCTCGAATCCAAAACTGCGGCACTGAATGCAAAACAGCGATGCCGAACCAGTCGTGGTAAAGCTTCCATCGTTTATTTGCGAACCTGCAATATATCCTTGGCTTTATAACGTCACTTTTCGATGTCGCCTGCCATAATGTAAGACGCACCAGACAACGAAAAGTATAGGTCACAGGAGGCATAATTGTGATAGCGCGACGGGGTCCAAGGATTTTTGGACTATTACTGGTTCTTGGCAGTGGGCTTTCCGGGTGTTCCAACTGGAGTGAATACGCTGGCGTGGAGAATGTATGGCGCTCAGCCTCCATACCCGAATGGCAGCCGGGAGAAACGAAGGCAGACGATGTAATCGACGCGCTTGGCCCGCCATCGCAGCTGATCAATTTACAGAGCCAGTCGGTGTACTACTACATGCGCGAGCACGTATCGGGGAAAGGCTACTATTTGCTGTTTTACAATCAGTCCCGGAAAACCACTCGTTATGATCGCGCCGTGTTCTTCTTTGACGAGAATGGCGTGCTCGAACGATATGCTTACAGCAAGGAGGCTCTGCCAAGTGAGCCGTAAGCACCTTCAATTCCTTGCCATCGTAGCAATGTCACTGCTGCTGAACGCGTGCTCAGTGATCGAAACCGATGTCGGGCGAAATTTTTTCCCCACCGCGAAAGCCCTGCTCGCTGAAAACGGCGAACCTTTTGCGGGCGAGGTTTTGGATGCCTTGGGCCCACCACACCAACTCAGTAAAGTAAGTGGTGGCTACGCTTTTCTCTACCAATACATAGAGATTGATGAATTTCAGGTTGGATTCAGCTCATCGAAATCCGTCTTGCGGTTTTTCAAGGTATCTTTGGCGCGTTCAACCGCGGATATCAAAACGGCGGTTTTTCAGTTTGACCATGCCGGGGCGATGATCGCTGCCGACACCAGGCAAGCGATTGTAAAGATCGGCGACAATGGCGCGCTTTCGTTAGCCATTGTGGTAGCGCCAGTCGTAGACTCCGAGACCTACGAACAAGGCAAAGTCGACGCTGAACAATGGGGAATGGCGTTATTGGATTCCTCCGCACTGGCGCGGGACAGGGCCAGCAACCTCGACTTTGGGGAGGGTGGCTTTGAGCTCAGGGGCAGCCCGATCTATGCCGGCCAGCGCACACTCGAGTACTGGGAGTGAGACGCTAGAACGAGGACTCGGCCATAATCAGAGTAGTTGAAGGGAGACACTACCAGATGGCAACACACAGGTTTAAGCGCGGTCAGAGCCAAGCACGACATTTCCTGTTCACTACATCGCAAACGACGCAACGCCTCCAAGCTTTGGCTGGATTGATCGCTCTGGCGATATCCCCGGGTGTTGCCGGCTTTTCCGACGACAGATCTCTCGATCCGGAGGATCGCTCCGGCAACTGGTCTATCGGCTTCGTCTACAACTGGCAGGACTCTGTTTACGCTGGGGAAGACTACCGCACTGACCTCATGCCAAGGTTCGTGTACACCGGAGAAAAGCTCTATTTCGATACCACGCAGCTTGGCTGGCACCTGGTCGACGACTCTGAGTGGCAACTCGATGTTTTCGCTGACTACTTTATTGGTGGTTATAACGACCACACCTTCTTTTCGGACACCGGTGAGGTTCGCGATGAAGACGACCCGCTGAAGGGTATGGAGCGTAAGGGCGCTCTTGAGGCGGGAGCCGCTCTGACTCGCAAGACGGACTTTGGAAGATGGTCCCTGGATCTACGTCATGATATCGATGGTGTCCACAACGGCGGCAGTGCGCGACTGGGCTGGAGCAAGACCTGGCGGGATCAGAACTGGCAGTACGAGCCCTGGATTGATGCCACCTGGCACTCAAGCGAGCGCGCTGACTATTACTTTGGCGTGCGCCCAGAGGAAGCGACCGAAACACGAGAGGCCTATTCACTGTCGGACACCGCGATCGCTCGGGCCGGTTTCGTTGTTCGCCACACTTTCCAGCGCCAGCACAACTTTGCGTTGAACCTGAGTTACGCCGTTCTTGATTCAGACGTAAAGGACAGCCCGGTGGTCAGCGAGAACGGGGCTGCTCTCGCTACCCTGGCGTATCACTACGAATTTGATGATCTGGCGGTGAATGATCGCGGTGATTACAACTTTTTCCGCTCGAACCCCAACACGTGGTCTATGCGGGTGGCCTATGGCTGCACCAGCGATACCAAGCTGAACGAGATTCTGCGGGGGCGGATCAACTGCGACGGTGATGGCACCCACCTCGGGAGCCTGTTCCTCAGCCGCAAGCTTAGTGAAACTTTCTTCACACTCCCGATTGAGGCCTGGCTAACCAGCGGCGTCGCTCGGCGCTTTGAAAATGATCTACAAGATGATTTCTGGGAGGGCGTGCTTGCATTCAAGGCCATATTCAGGCGCTTCCCGTGGTCTGACACCGTCGAAACTCGCTTCGGTGTGGCAGAGGGACTGTCTTACGCGCACCGGATTCCGTCCATCGAACAGGAGAAGGGCGATCAGAAGGGTCGCCGAACCAGCCACTTGCTGAACTACCTCGATTTCAGCCTCGACGTGAGTGTGGGTGACGTCTTCGGCGTGGATTCGCTGCGCAACTGCTTCGCCGGCTTTTCTGTGCATCACCGCTCAGGCATTTTTGCCAGCGCAAACCTTTACGGCAATGTCTACGGAGGCTCCAACGTCAACACGCTATACCTGGAGTGGGAGTTCGACTAGAGCAAAACTGGTTTAGCGATCATTTCGCGCCATCAGCCTGTAACAATGCCTTGTGCCTAGCCAGTGGACACGTGGCAGAAAGGCACCGGGAATACTAGGATTAAACATAGTCGCCCCTCGGCTCGGGACGCTGAAATAAACGGCTCAGAGGGCCTGTTCTGGAGAATCATCCCGTGAAGCAGAGTTCAAAGTCTCCCCTTGTCAATCGACCGGACAGCAGGTTCGTCCGTTGGTGTTTGGGTGCTCCC
>JAWWAT010000404.1:0-3555 GCA_033721635.1 Marinobacter sp.
TCCGACTTCCAGCACCACGTCCGTTTTATCCGGCACACGGTTTTTTATCTGCCGAAGTACCTGACGAAGCCCGGAGAAATCCTGACCTTCCTGACCCGCGGGCAACACCCGGATCAGGCCACGGTCGCTGTCGGCGATCTCAATACCTTCCGGAATCAGAGTAACCACGAGCCGGAACTCCTCAGGCTCCGGCACTTGCCCGCTTTCCATACCCGGAAAATTCAGCTCGATCATCCGGACCTGGCTGAACACCATGCCAAGCAAAAGGACAGGAACCAGCACAATCATGAGATTGAGAAAGGCGGTGATATCCAGCTCCGGCGATGTACTTAACCTGCGATGACGGCGTTTCATGACATGAACTCAGGCAGCGGATGGCCGTGCAGCATCACCCGCAAGAGGGCCTGAAACGGGATCAGAAACAATGTTCAGCAGCTTCACCCCGGCCATTTCGAAACTGTCCACAATCTCGTTGGTGCGGGTCTGCAGCACCGCGTGGAACATAAGCAGCGGGATCGCCGACATCAGACCGAAGGCCGTGGTGTTCATGGCCACGGAAATGCTTTCCGAGAGCAGGCTGGCTTTCTGTGAAGGATCTGCTGCCGCCACGGCGGTAAACGCCGCAATAAGACCAATAATGGTTCCCAGCAGACCAAGCAGAGTGGCGATATTGGCCAGGGTCGCCAGATATTGAGTGCGTTTCTCCAGGCGCGGTAGCACTTCCATCAGGCCTTCTTCCATGGCGTATTCAATATCCTCTCGCCGGCTGTTACTGAGCAACCGGCCGATGCCGGCACCCATGATCGATGCAATGGCGCTGTCAGAGTTGGTTGCCGCTTTCATCGCCCGCTGATAGTCCCTTTTCCTGAGCAGCGGCAGGATACCGCGTTCAAAGGCAATCCGGTTGCGCCGCCGCACTGCCGAGAGATAAAAGAACCGCTCCAGAGTAATGGCCAGCCCCAACGCCAGTACGATGGCAATGGGGTACATGAAGGGCCCGCCTTCCTGGAAAAAACGTACGATGGTGTCCAGCATGATTATTCTCCCGTTATTACTGCACAGTCACTGCCGAGTCTCCGAGGGGACTCAGGATCAAAGGGTTGAGGGTTTCGCGAAACAGACGGTGCCGCTCCAGGGCGACCGGGTCAGCCGGACGGACCAGTTCCGGCGCTTCGTCATTCAGATCGGCCCTTGGTCGTCTTGGCAGGCTCGGCGCCTGCCAGGGCAATATGTAGAGCACTCGGGGCTCGTCTTCGCCAAGACTTGCAGACAGCCCCTCAACACTGAGCCGGACAGTGTCATCCTGATCCGCCAGCGCCTGGTTTAGGAAGAGCACCTGAAGGCCTGCCAACACCAGCGCTTTGAAGAGGGTTCTAGAGCTTTCCCGTCTACCCGCCATTTATTCCAGCCTCCTTTCAAGGTCTGCAATCCACCCAGCCACCTCCTGGTCCTCTGCTTTCGTAAGCTCTCGGTAACGGTTGTAGTGCATCAGGGCTGTTTCCAGATCCAATAGATAAAGTTCGGCAATCACAGCCAGATTGAAATGCAGTTCCGCCACATCCGGTGAATGGGCAATGCCTGTTTCCAACAATTTGGCCGCTTCCGCGTACCGGTGCTGGTCCTTCCGGACCAATGCCAGATTGTTCACGATCACCGCATTGGTGGGATCCAATTCCACGGCTTTCTGCCAGGCTTTCACCGCCGCGCCTTTCCGACCTTCCTCGAACGCCTTTCGCCCTTCTTTTGCAAAGTTTGCCGCCATTTCCGGATCGGTTTTCACCGGCGCCTCTGGCTGCCGGACTTCCTGACCGGCACAACCGGAAAGAAAAACGAACAGCAGGAACGCCCAACGCAGACCCGCTTTACGAAACGAATTACACCCCATCGTTAGACTCCACGTTCCAGCTGAGCCACTTGACACTCCGCTCATAGCGTCCCGGATGCAGTTCCGCAAGAACACCGAGACTCCGACCAATCCACGCGTCATAGCCCTCCGATGTGATCCGACGGTGGTTTTCCGTATGCAGTTGAATGGCCTTCTCTTCGAACGGATATGCTTCTTCTTCCAGCAGCATCTGGTACTGCATGGCCTCAAGCTCATTCAGATCCGAAGGCACCGCCGAGGCCATAAGGTCTCGGGCCAGGCCGCGGTAGAGCTCTGCCCTTCGGAACAACGACTCGGACAGAACCCGCTCGCCGCCAAGAGCTTCGGCATCCAGGAATCTCTGTCGAGCCGTTTCCAGGGCTTTCTGCTTGCGGTCCAGAGATTGTTCAAGCGGCTGGCTCAGGCTGATGCTGGTAAACGCGGCAGCCGCACGGGCACCAAGCACCAGAGAAGCGCGGGATGCCCACTCAAGGGTGTCGGCACTGTGGAAGGCGCTGTCCAGTTCTGACTGGACCAGTGCTTCCCGCCAGTAATCCGGATCGTCGCCGGTTTCCACCAGGCGATAACGGAAAGTCTGGAGCCGCGCATGTTCAGAACCGTCGCCAGCCTTCGGGTCGGTCGCCAGATAGTCCCGGTACAGAGTATTCCGTTCCGCGACATTTCCGGCTTCATTCAACAGTTCTGCAGCACGCAGCCGCAGCTGCCAGGGATTCGGATGGTTATCAGCGGCCTGGAGCAGCTCTGATGCCGCCCGGGTAGGTTTATCGGACTGGATCCAGGCGTGTACCAGCTTGTCACTGATCCCCGCAGCCAGCGCATGTTGCGGATGTTCGGATCGAAACGCCTGCAGGTCGACAACCGCGGCAGTCCAGTCTGATGCCTTGAGCAGGGTATTGGCGGCGTCGTATCTTGCCCGGATGGCGATTTCCGAGCCGGGGAGCACTGAATCTACCCGCCGGAAATGACCCACCGCCTCCTGGAGCCGGCCCTCTAATGCGGCCACTTCCCCTTGGCGATAGACAGCCGTCGCCAGTTGCCTGCGAATGGCCAGCAGTTCATCGCCGGTTATATCTTCAAGCTGACCACCCTCCCCAAGATCCAGCGCCTGATTCCAGGCGCGTTCCGCCAGCCCGTGATCGCCCTGTTGCTGTCGGACCCGGGCCGTTACCTGCCAGCTCGCGTATCGGTGTGCCGGCGATGCCCCGGGTGCGGTAAGAACCTGCGACGCATAGTGCAATCCCTGCTCATGATCGCCGGCAGCAAGCCAACGGCCCGCGAGATCCGCCATAAGGCCGGAGCTCCGGTTGTCACCCTCGAACCGCTGTATAAAACGATTGGCTTCGTCTGACAGATCCTCCAGATCTGGCCTGAACGCAGCAGTCCCTGACGGCTGGTCGACGCCGTCTCTCAACAGAGTGACGGCGGCCCAGGCAGCATCTGCCGCCTCACTGTAACCGGGCGCTTCGTAGGCAGCCTTGCGATAGTTCGCCAGCGCCCTGGTAAAGTGGCCTGCCTGCAATCGCGCATCCCCGGCAAGGCGCAGGACCTCGCCACTCTGATCAACCCGGGGCGCCAGTTCTTCATAGTAACTGGCGGCCTGTGCAAAAGCGGACTCAGAATCTGCCACCCGATTCTGTTTTGCCAAGCCAGCGCCCAGGTCATAGTGATAA
>JAWWAT010000405.1:0-3534 GCA_033721635.1 Marinobacter sp.
ATCAGCGGCAGCAAGGCGCCATCGCGCTTGGCCAGTGCCTCGCGATAGGCTTTCAGCAGGGGCTGATCGCCGCAGCTGACCACCGCCTCGAAGCCATCGACGGATGCCAGTGCTTCCGGCTCCAACAGACCCTCGGCGCCCACAATCGGCAGCCCGGCCTTATTCGCCTGATCGACCAGATCCTGAGTGCCCGGTGCGATGACCACCACCTTGTTGCCCTGTGACAACGCGGTGCCGGCCTGTTCCAGGGCGGTTTCCTTGTCCGGTCCCAGACACAGCACGACACCACGCGCATGGTTGGACAGGCGGTTGGTCTCACCCGTTGGCCCGGGCAATGCCTCAACATGTGCGTCCAGCGGCTCCGGAACGTTTCCAAAGAGAGGCCGGACTGCGTCCATACGAACCTCGGGCCTGGATGCCTTCAGTTTGTCGAGCTGCCCGATGAGCTTCTGCAGCTGCTTGGCATCCACCTTCCTGGCGTTCGAGTCCGCCTCGCGCTCGACCGTTTCGCCTTTCAGGAAACGACGGACGTACTGCGGTCCACCGGCCTTGGGACCAGTGCCGGACAGGCCTTCACCACCGAATGGCTGGGAGCCCACGATGGCACCGATCTGGTTGCGGTTCACATAGGTGTTACCCACCTTGATCCGGCTGGTAATGCGCTCGACACGGCGATCAACACGGCTGTGGATGCCAAACGTCAGGCCGTAGCCTTTGGCGTTGATGTCGTCCACCACCTTGTCGATGTTCTTCGCCTCGAACGTGGCCACGTGGAGGACTGGCCCGAAGATTTCTTCTTCAAGCTCCTCAATACCACTGACGCTGAGAACTGCCGGCGAAACGAACAGGCCTTTCTCGGGGACTTTCATTTTCTTCAGCAACTTGCCGTTGCGCTCGAACTTCTCGCAGTGATCCACGATCTTCTTGCGGGCGTTCTCGTCGATCACCGGGCCCACGTCCGTGGAAAGCAACCAGGGATCGCCGATGCCAAGCTCTTCCATGGCACCGTAGAGCATTTCAAGAAGGCCATCGGCAATGTCTTTCTGCACGTAGAGCATGCGCAGGGCGGAGCAACGCTGACCGGCACTCTGGAACGAAGAGGCCAGCACGTCGCGCACTACCTGCTCTGGCAATGCGGTGGAATCCACGATCATCGCGTTCAGGCCGCCGGTCTCTGCCACCAGAGGCGCGTCCGGTGCCATATTCTCGGTCATCACCTTGTTGATGCGCTGGGCGGTAGCCGTAGAACCGGTGAAGCACACGCCGCTGACCCGCGAATCGGAGGTCAGGGCCGCACCCACGGTGGCGCCGGTGCCCGGCACCAACTGGATGGCATCCTTCGGGATACCCGCCTGATGCATCAGCTCCACAGCGCGAATGGCCAGCAGGGATGTCTGCTCAGCCGGCTTGGCCACCACGGTGTTACCCGCGGCCAGGTTGGCCAGAATCTGCCCGGTGAAGATCGCCAGCGGGAAGTTCCAGGGCGAGATACAACACATTACGCCGCGGGCATCGCCGCTGTCTTTGTAGCGGATGGCCTCGTTGGCGTAGTACTGGGAGAAATCGACCGCTTCCCGGATCTCAGCGACGGCATCCAGCAGAGATTTGCCAGCTTCACGGGTAGTGAGCGCGAACAGCTCGGCGTAGTTCTCCTCGTATAGATCGCCCACCTTGCGAACGCAGGCAGCACGCTCTTCAGCCGACTTGGCAGACCAGCTCTCGAACGCAGCCGCCGCTGAGGTAATCGCAGTGTCTACATCGGCGTCAGAGGCCTGGGTAACGTGGCCGACCAGATCGTCCGGATCGGCCGGGTTACGCACCACCTGCACCTCGGTACCGGCCACCTCGCCAGCTATCACCGGCCCGCCTTTCCAGCGATAGTCCTTGTAGGCTCCGCGCCCCTCCTCGATCTCGTTAACCGTGACCGGATCGGTAATATCCCAGCCCTTGGAGTTGCGACGCTGATCACCAAACAGCTTGAAAGGATGCACGATCGCCTTGCTGGAAATGTTATTGCCCATCTCCTCAACGCTGACAATCGGATCCTTGGCAATTTCTTCGGGTGTGATGCGCTTGTCGACAATCTGGTTCACGAAGGAGCTGTTGGCACCGTTCTCCAACAAACGACGCACCAGATACGCCAGCAGATCCTTGTGCGGGCCAACCGGCGCATAAATCCGGCAGGGCACCCCACTGACCTTCAGAACCTCGTTGTGCAGGGACTCGCCCATACCGTGGAGGCGCTGGAACTCATAATTGTCCACGCCTTTGGTCTTGGCCATTTCAAGAATGGCCGATACTGAATGAGCGTTGTGGGTAGCGAACTGCGGGTAGATGCGGTTCGTCATGTTCAACAACTTGGTGGCGCAAGACAGGAACGACACGTCACTGCAGGCCTTGCGGGTAAACACGGGGAACCCGTTCAAACCCATCACCTGGGCACGCTTGATCTCCGCGTCCCAGTAAGCCCCTTTTACCAGACGCACCATGAATTTGCGGTCGTACTTCTCGGCCAACCCATACAGCCAGTCGAGAACAAATGCTGAGCGCTTGCCGTAGGCCTGAACAACCACGCCAAAGCCATCCCAACCGGCAAGCTCGGGATCGGCCACCAGTTCCTCAATCACATCCAGGGAGAGGTCCAGACGGTCCTGCTCCTCGGCATCGATGTTGAAACCCATGTTCGCAGCCGCGGCCTTTTTCACCAGTTCACGGGCCCGGGGCAGCAACTCGTTCATTACACGTTCTTTGTTGCCGTACTCATAACGGGCAAGCAGTGCAGACAATTTGACCGAGATACCCGGATTGGTCCGGACATCGCCCTTGCTTGCCTTGGCAATGCTATCAATAGCCGTGGAATAGGCATCGTAGTAACGCTTGGCGTCGTCATCGGTGCGGGCGGCTTCACCAAGCATGTCGTAGGAGTAGGTGTAACCCTTCTCCATGTACTCCTTGCCCTCATCCTGGGCCTCATCGATATCGCGACCCAGAACAAACTGGCGACCCATTTCCTTCATCGCCTGATTGGCCACCGTCCGGATGACCGGCTCGCCAAAGCGCTTGAGCAGCTTGCGCAGGGTGTCACCCACGCTGTTGCGTTCGGAATCCTTCAGCAGGTTGCTGGTCATCAGAAGTGCAACGGTGGCGGTGTTGATCAGTGAAGACGACGCCTTGCCCACGTGGGTGCCCCAGGCACCAGAAGTAATTTTGTCTTCGATCAGCTCATGAATGGTGGTGTTGTCAGGCACGCGCAGCAGCGCCTCCGCCAGACACATCAGGGCAACGCCTTCCTTGGTGGTCAGGCCATACTCCGCCAGGAATTTTTCCATGATGGTGGACTTGGCGTTCTTGCGAACGCTGCGCACCAGTTCGGCCGCGCGTGCGGAAATAGAGTCGCGCTCGGCCTGGGACAACTGGGCACCGGCAATCATCTCGTGGATAACCTTGTGCTCGTCAGCGAGATAATAATCACGAATCGCCTGCCGGCTATCGACAAGCTCGGGCGTCTGTGATTGCTGCGGTCTCATAGTTGTA
>JAWWAT010000406.1:0-3533 GCA_033721635.1 Marinobacter sp.
GTCGTCCAGCGAAGATTCCTCAATCTCGCTACCACCCAATTCATCTTCTTCACCCGCCACCTTGTCCAACTCCGCGTCGAGTTCGTCAAGGAACGACTCATCCAGGGAGTCGATGTCCGCTTCCGATTCCGCCTCAGCCTCAGAGAGTTCCTCTGAAGAAGCTTCATACTCTGCCTCAGACTGCTGTTGCACCGGCTCGCTTTCGTCCAAATCGAGACTCAGGTCTTCCTCGGCTTCATCGACCCCCTTCTCCAGATCAGACTCCAACTCCGATGACTCGTCCTGATCCAACTCGAACTCCGACGACATATCCCAGTCAGCAGACTCATCGAGTTCGGAGGTGTCTTCGGCCAGTTCAGAAGCATCGTCGGTGGCCGATGTTTCCTCATCGGACTCCAGCTCCAGGCCCGACAGATCGTATTCGATCATCCCATCCGTGCCATCTTCCTTGTCGCCTTCAGACTCGGCCTCGGTAGGCTTGGAGCCCTCCTGTTTATCAAATTCATCCAGATCAAAATCGGACAGATCGGTCTCGGACAGATCCGAGTCAAAGTCTCCGAACTCATTCTCGACCGGTTCTTCCTGGGCGGCATCAAACTGATCCGCCAGAAGCTCATCGGAGTCCGGCTTGTCCTGCTTCTCGGCTGGCTCCTCGCCCGCTACTTCAGACTCAAGGGAGGTTGCAAAGGAGTCCGAGCGCAGCTGTGATTCGAGATCATCAATGCTGGGCATCGATTCGGCCTCTTCCAGCCTGGCCCGAAGCTCGTTGGCCGCTACCAGTGCTTCTTCGTCTTCCAGAGCCTCAACTTCACGGAACTGTTTTTCGAACGAGCCACGATCCTGGGTATCTGCATAGACGCCCAGTAGTTTGAGGCGCAGATCGGTGCGGCTGGGCTCCCGGGAAATTGCGGTCTCAAGGGTCTGTGCAGCCCGATCGTGCTGACCGTAGGCAATGTAGGAATCCGCCTCGGACAGGGCATCTCCGGCTGCGGACTCCTGATCTTCCTCGTCCAGGCTCAGATCAAACGAGTCTGCGCCTTCATCTGCCTCACTGTTCAGCTGCTCGTAGAACGCCTTTTCCCGATTTGCATTGCGACGGGCAAGCAGGAGAAGCAACAACAGAAGAACAACCAGGCCGCCACCCAGGGCAATCTGGTACATTGGATTTCCGGTAATGGCATCGATAACGTTACCCGGGAAACCCTTATCCGCTGCCTGGGGGGCTGGCTTCGGAGCGGGCTCCTCTGCCTCTGCCGGCTCTGATGCGGCGGGCGCCGCTGCGGCAGTTTCCTGATCGGTTTCCGCTTCGTCTGAAACAGTTGGCTCGTCAGTATCCGCCACACCTGTTGCTTCCGCCGGTTCACCGGTTTCGGTCGTCTCGGCGGCCTCATCGGCCATGGCCTCGGACCCCGCCATCTCAGCTGAACCGGCAACATCGTCCGCCTCGGACTCCGTCTCCGTCATATCAGCATCAACGGCCACCGGACCCTCATCGTCAGCGGCTTCGTCTACTGCTGCCATGTCTTCCTGTGCCGGAGATTCTTCCGCTGCCACATCGGCAGCCTCACCCTCAACGGGTGCGGCCTGTTCTGTTGGCTCGCCACCGTATGCCTGCTGCATTTCAGCAAGCTGGGTGTTTTTCAGCTCAAGCAGACGCTGCAGGGTCTGGACCTGATCCTGCAGGTCCTCCACCCGGCTGTTGAGTTCGTCGTTTTCGCGGCGGGCGCTTTCAAGCTCTTCCATCGCGACGGCTGTGCCTGCATCAACCCCACCGGGCAACTCGCTGTCACCGCCGGCTGATCCTCCTTCGGTGGACTCGGAGCCGGTTTCTTCAGCAACCACAAGCTTCAGCTCATCGCCGCCCGAAGTCGCGGCGCCCGGGGCTGCGGGTTCCGGTTGCTGGGCAGCAGTCGCATCAACCGTACGCTGGGGAGACTGGAATTCCTGATTCTGTTGGGCAACCAGACGCGTAGCTTCAGCACGAGTACGACTCTGGATCTGATCCATAGACGGAACGCGCAGAACTTCGCCCCGCTTCAGCCGGTTGATGTTGTTACCCATGAAGGCGTTGGGGTTCAGGTCCTGGATTGCCAGCATGACCTGCTGCATGGAGACACTGTTGTCAGGGCGCATCCGGGATGCAATGGTCCACAGAGTGTCTGAAGCTCCGGTAGGCCCAAAGGTGTCGGCCTGATATCCGCTACTGAGGGACCGCTCAGCCTGGGCCTGCCGACGAACGGACTCGGCACTGCGACTGGTGGTCGGCTGACTGGTTGTCTGGGTAGTGGAAACTGTTGGAGTACTGACCTGTTCCTGCACACCAGACTCTTCCGCATAAACCGGCGGATCCACGAGCACGGCGTATTCGCGCATCAAGCGACCGCTTGGCCAGGTCAATTCAAGCAGGAAATTAAGGTACGGCTCCCTCAGCGGCTCCCGCGAGGAAACATTGACGATAAGACTGCCATCGTTACGAGTAACCACCTGGAACCTGAGCTTGCTCAGGAACTGGTTACGATCCAGCCCCACCCGCTCATATGCCTGTTCCGAAGCAATATTGACGAACACGTCCGCTGGATTAACGCCACGGCTTTGGGGCAGAACAATCTCTGCGTCCAGTGGCTCATTCAGATAGGACTGAAGTTCAATTTCACCCAGCCCAAGGGCCTGTGCGACGCCGGATCCGAGCCCTCCCGCCAGAGCCAGGGCAACCGCAAGCTTGCGTACCTTCATGCTTTTTCCTTTCCAGTCTCCGTTATTCGTTACTGCTCTTTTTCAAACAGAATCGGACGAGGTTGGATGACTTCCGTCTGGATAATTATCGTTATTATGTGTTCTTTTTAATTTTCAGTCCGGCAAGTATTGTTGATAAAACCTCTTTTATCAATCAATCAGCCGCCGTCCTTGTACCATTTTTTTATCAATCGCGCGGAACTGCCTAGCGCTCTTGAAAATAACAGGGGCGGAGACCGAAATCAGCCTCCGCCCCCTCACCGGTTTACCGAAACCGGACACAGTTGGCATTTATTGCCTCTGTGTAACAATTTTTAACGCTCCTGAAGGATCCGGAGCATGCGGCGCAGCGGCTCGGCGGCGCCCCACAGCAGCTGGTCGCCCACGGTAAACGCGGAAATGTACTCCGGCCCCATGGTCAGCTTGCGGATTCGGCCAATCGGCACGCTCAGTGTGCCAGTCACCTTCGCCGGGGTCAGTTCCTCAATGGTTGCATCGCGGTCATTGGGGATGACCTTAACCCAGTCGTTCGCCTTGGCCAGAATGGACTCGATTTCCGAAACCGGCAGATCCTTCTTCAGCTTGATGGTCAGCGCCTGACTGTGGGAGCGCATGGCGCCAATCCGTACGCAGATGCCATCAATGGGAATCGGATTATCAGAGCGACCGAGAATCTTGTTGGTCTCGACACCCGCTTTCCATTCTTCTTTGCTCATCCCATTGTCGAGCTGCTTGTCGATGAACGGAATCAGGCTGCCTGCCAGGGGCACCTGGAAGTGCTCCGTTGGGAAACCGTCCGA
>JAWWAT010000407.1:0-3533 GCA_033721635.1 Marinobacter sp.
AACCAGTTTGACACTCTTATCACCGGTGGTCGCTATTTTGACGGTACCGGCGGTCCCTCCCGCGTCGCCCATGTTGCGGTCAAGGATGGGCGAGTTGCCGCGGTATTTGATGAACAGCCCGACACCGGTGTTGCAGCGCGCACGATAGACGCCAGCGGTCGATGGGTGACGCCGGGGTTTCTCGATACCCATACTCATTATGATGCCGAGCTTCTGGTAGCGCCGTCCCTGTCTGAATCCGTGCGTCACGGTGTCACTACGGTGCTTATCGGCAGCTGTTCCCTGAGCATGGTCTGTGCCGATCCGGAAGACGCCTCGGATATTTTTACCCGGGTGGAGACCGTGCCGAGGGAAAAGGTGCTGCCCATACTGCGACAGCACAAGTCCTGGAAGACACCGAGAGAGTGGGTGGCGTTCATGGACCAGCATCCGCTGGGGCCAAATGTCATTAGCTTTCTCGGTCACAGCGACCTGAGAACCGCCGTCATGGGGCTGCATCGGGCTACCGACCGAAGCGTGACGCCGACTGCGGAAGAACAGCGGAAAATGGAAGCATTGCTGGAAGAGGCGCTACAGGAAGGATTCCTCGGGCTTTCTACCATGTGCCTGAAATGGGACAAGGTAGATGGTGACCGTGAGTGGTCCAAGAGCCTGCCGAGCACCTATGCCCGATGGCGGGAGGTCAGCCGTCTGAATGCGCTTTTGCGCCGCTACGGGCGGGTGCACCAGGGCGCACCCAATGCGGCGAATCCTCTTCAGGTTACCCAGTATTTGAAAGAGACCCTGGGTTGGTTGAGAAAGCCCCTGAAAACCACCCTGATTGCCATGATTGATTTGAAAGGCAATCCCACGGTAAAACCCATGGCAAGCCTGGTGGGGTGGCTGGCCAACAGCTTTGGCGGCAACTTTCGCTGGCAGCTGTTGCCCACGCCGTTCACCGTTTATGCCGACGGAATGGATATCGTGTTGTTTGAAGAATTCGGTGCCGGTGAGATGGCCCTCGATATCCGCGATCAACTTGAACGCAACGAACTTCTGAAAGACGAACAGTACCGAAGGAAGTTCAGGAAATTCTACAAGGAAAAGCTCTCGCCCCGGGTGTGGCAGAGGGATTTCGGCGATGCCGTGATTCTCGATTGCCCGGATAAAACTGTGGTCGGGCGAAACTTTGCTGAGCTTGCCGCCGACCGTGGCATCCATGTTGTGGATTTCTTTCTCGACATGGTGGTTGCCCATGGTCGTTCGCTGCGCTGGTTCACCACAGTAGGCAACCACAGAAAGGATCGGCTCCGGAAAATGGTCGCCAATCCTGGTGCCCTGATCACCTTTTCCGATGCCGGGGCCCACATCCGAAATATGGCGTTCTATAACCTGCCCCTGCGATTTCTGAAGCTGGTTCACGAAAGCCATCGCGAGGGTGAGCCGGTCATGTCGCTGGAACGTGCCGTACATCGCCTGACGGGCGAGCAAGCAGACTGGCTTGGCGTCGATGCGGGTCATATCAGAGTCGGGGACAGGGCCGATATAACGGTACTTGACCCCCGTGGTCTTGATCAGGATCTTGAGCAGGTTGAGTGGGCCGAGATGGAAAACTTCGGACTGGAAAGAATGGTTAACCGTGTCCCGGGGTGCGTTCGAGAGGTACTGATCAACGGGCGACCCGCGGTAACCGATGGCGAGGTGGAACCTGCATTGGGCAGGGAGCCTGGATACGGACACTTTCTGCGCGCCGTGGCATCTGGATAGTTGTGGACAAAAGGAAACCTATGAACCTGCGATTTGCGCCCGCCGTCTGGGTGGTGGTCTTTCTTGCTGTCTTTGTATGGTCTGCCATCGGGCCCACGGATCGGGCCACCTGGGCGCTGGAAGTTCTTCCAGCTGTCATTGGTTTTGCGCTGGTTGTCTGGTGTTTCTTCCGTTATCCGCTGACGCCGCTGGTTTATTTACTGATTCTGATCCACGCCATCATCCTGCTGATTGGGGGGCACTACACCTATGCGGAAGTGCCTCTGTTTGACTGGTTTCGGGACTGGTTTGGCTGGGAACGCAACAACTACGACAAACTTGGTCACCTGGCCCAGGGTTTTATACCGGCAATCATCGCCAGGGAAGTGGTCATTCGATTCGACGTGTTCTCCAGTCGCCGCTGGGCGGCTTTTTTCATTGTTTGTTTCTGTCTGGCGTTGAGCGCCTTCTATGAGTTGATTGAATGGTGGGTGGCCTTGCTTAGCGACGAAGCAGCGGAGGCCTTTCTGGGCACTCAGGGCTACGTCTGGGATACCCAATCGGATATGGCCTGGGCGTTGTCCGGCGCAATTCTGGCCCTTATCCTGCTCGGGCGGTTGCATGATCGTCAGCTTAACGCGCTCTGACGTCTTGCTCGCCTGCTGATGTCGAATGTCTGAATGACGGAACTGAATCGTATGCCCGAAGTGTCCAACGCTGACAAACAAACCGGTGGGCTGCCACGCAGCCAGGTGATCGGACTGATCGTAGGAGCTGCGTTTCTGCTGGCAACCATCATATTGCCACCTCCTGAAACCATGGCGGCGGAAGCCTGGGCCGCCCTCGGCCTGATGCTGCTCATGGCGACCTGGTGGTCCACTGAAGCCATTCCGATACCCGCCACGGCCTTGTTGCCGATTGTTCTGGTTCCGGCGCTTGGGCTCGGGACCGTCGGCGAGGCCACCGAGCCTTATGCCAATCCAATCATTTTCCTGTTCCTCGGTGGCTTCACCCTGGGGCTCGCGATGCAGCGATGGAACCTGCACCGGCGTATTGCGCTGATGACCCTGAAGGCCGTCGGCAGCAAACCCCGGCGGCAGATTGCCGGATTCATGCTGGCAACCGCTTTTTTGAGCATGTGGGTCAGTAACACCGCCACGGCCATTATGATGCTGCCGATTGGTCTGTCGGTGGTGGCCATGATGGACAGCAAGGACAATCCCGAGGGTATTCGGCGCTACGCCACGGCACTACTGCTGGCTATCGCCTATTCCGCCAGTATCGGCGGCATTGCCACTCTCATCGGCACACCGCCAAATGCCTTGTTGGCGGCCTATCTGAGCGAAAACCAGGGTATTTCGGTGGGTTTTGCCCAATGGATGTTGCTGGGGGTTCCTGTGACGGTTGTCATGCTGGCTCTGGCCTGGTGGTGGCTGACCCGGCGCGACTTTGGATTGGGTGGTACTGCAGGCGGTGGTGAAGCGATACGAGAGGAGCTCGATGCCCTGGGGCCACTGGGGAAGGGGGAAAAACTCGTGGCCCTGGTGTTCCTGATCACGGCCGCCGCCTGGATCTTCAGGCCTCTGCTGTCCGAGAGCCTGATGCCCTGGCTGAGTGATACTGGCATTGCCATCGCAGCAGCCATTGCCATGTTCCTCTTGCCCGTGAACACCCGTGCCCGCGAATTCGTGCTCGACTGGGAGACCGCAAAGGGCATTCCCTGGGGTGTACTGCTGCTGTTCGGTGGAGGGCTGGCCATGGCCGGCGTGATCAGCAGTTCCGGTCTTGCCGAATGGATCGCCCAAAGC
>JAWWAT010000408.1:0-3530 GCA_033721635.1 Marinobacter sp.
AGACCGCGAACCGACCCGGGAAATCGAGCTTCGCCTGACCGGCAATATGGAGCGTTACACCTGGAGCATTAATGGCGTCAAGTATGAAGACGCCGATCCGATTCGTCTGAAATACGGTGAGCGGGTCCGCTTCAAGTTTGTTAACGAAACCATGATGACGCATCCAATGCACCTGCACGGCATGTGGTCGATTTTGGACGTCGGCGCCGGCCAGTGGAATCCCATCAAGCACACTGTGAGCGTGAATCCGGGCACCACTGTGTACATGGAAACCGAAGTCGATGCCCCGGGGCAGTGGGCGTTCCATTGCCACCTTTCCTACCACGCGGCGGCCGGAATGTTCCGTAAGGTGATTGTCGAAGGTGGCCCGGATTCAACCCAGGCGAAAACAGACGCGATTGCTGAAGATGGAGGTGAGGTATGAGCTGTATTCGATCACTTGTCGCAGTCAGTCTTATTGCCTCTGTTGGCTTCTCAACGGCGGTGACAGCTCAGGAAATGATTTCTGACACTACCGCTCGTAAACAGCCGCTCACAACCTGGGGGGTTCAGTTCGAGGAGTTTGAATACCGCTACAGCGACGATGATGAGGAACTGGGCGTCTGGAATGCGGATGCCTTTTATGGCACCGACGATTTTAAAGTCCGGCTGCTCACAACCGGTGAATACGAGATAGAAGAACAGGCCTACGAAACACTGGAAAATCAGTTGGTCGGCCAGATCCCCATCTCTAAATTCTTCGATGCCAAAGCGGGTGTTCGCTTTGACACCCCTGAAGGACCGGATCGAACTTACGCCGTACTGGGTGTCGCTGGGCTTGCACCCCAATGGTTTGAGGTTGATGCCAACCTGTATGTGAGCGATGAAGGTGAGACGTCCGCTGAGCTGGACGCAGAGTATGAATTATTGCTCACCAATTATTGGATCCTCGCGGCGACACTGGACGCAACGGTGGCCTTCAGTGAGGATCGTGAAATTGGTGTTGGCAAAGGTCTGGTGTCCACCGAAGCAGGGCTGCGTCTGCGTTATGACTTGGTTGATCGCGCCTTTTCGCCCTATGTCGGTGTGGTGCATGAACGAAAATACGGCGATACCGCAGATCTAGCTGAAACCGGCGGCGGAAGCACAGAAGACTGGTTTGCTGTGATCGGCGCTCGAATCGCCTTCTGACGTTGATGCTAACGGGCCATGGGGAAACCCATGGCCCGTTTTCGTCTAAGATTTGATTCAACACAAATCTACGGGAAGTCTGTGTCTGTTTTCAGTCGCAGTTCAGGTTGAAGTGTTTTGATCCAGGGAGAAGTTATCTGGAAGAGAGGTGTCGCCCCATGACCAAAGCACACAAAGCAACCAATCAGGAACAGTTTTTGTTGCGCCGGAAATTGGCCATCGAGGGGATGGGAGAAGGTCAGTGGGAGGATCTCATCCACGATCTTAACCACCACCCCTGCGTTGATTTCGCCGAGCGTAAACCGAATGGCACATTGCGGGTGACATATGACGGAACCCACTGGTCTGTCGATGAATTACTGGAACTGGTCAAGGCCTGCGGTGGCCGATTGAAAACCGGATGGTGGACCCGGCGCAAACTGGCCTGGTACCGGTTTACCGACGACAACGTGCGGGCGAATGCCAAGCACGAGCCGTTCTGCTGTTCCAAAATTCCACCCATGAAAAAATAAGAGGAGAGTGAATGAGCAGGGAGGAAGATCGAAGCACTCGCTACCAGGAAGGTAGTCTCACTCTGCCAGGGACGGTGATGCTGGGTACCGGCGTCATGATTGGCGCCGGTATTTTTGCTCTGACCGGGCAGATGGCCCAGATGACCGGTGTGCTATTCCCGCTGGCCTTTCTCGCTGCAGCGGTGATTGTGAGCTTCAGCGCCTATTCCTACATCAAGATCTCCAATACCTACCCGTCCGCCGGCGGTATCGGCATGTACCTGCACAAGGCCTACGGAAACCGGCTGCCAACGGCTTTCAACGCCCTGTTGATGTACTTTTCCATGGTGATCGCCCAGAGCTTCCTGGCCCGCACCTTTGGCTCTTACACCATGCAACTATTCGGAGGGGACGAAAGCGGCCGTATGGTGCCCATTCTGGGGGTGGCATTAATCCTCGTGGCTTTCGTGATCAACCTGCTCGGCAATCGGATGATTCAGGGGGTGGCTTCCTTTATCGGGATCCTGAAAATCGGCGGCATACTGATTTTCGGTCTGGTCGGGATCTGGATTGCCGACTCAGTCTCGGTTGATTTTTCGGAGCCCGGTGAAGCCGGAGCGCTGGGCAACTTCCTGGGCGCAACCGCACTGGGGATTCTGGCGTTCAAAGGCTTTACGACCATCACCAACAGTGGTTCGGAAGTCATCGACCCAAAGCGAAACGTCGGGCGCGCCATCGTGATTTCCATTGCCGCCTGCGTGGTGATCTACACGCTGGTGGGCTTCGCGGTCGCCAGCAATCTATCTCTGGCTGAAATTATCGAAACGCAGGATTACTCTCTCGCCGCTGCTGCACGCCCCGCTCTCGGCGAATACGGCGTCTGGTTTACTGTTGCGATTGCCATGATGGCCACGGCGGGAGGAATTCTGGCCAGTGTATTTGCTGTGTCCCGCATGTTGGCCATGCTGACGGAGATGAAACTGGTTCCTCATCGGCATTTCGGGATGCCCGGCAGCATTCAGAAGCACACACTGGTGTATACCGTTGTCCTGGGTCTGATTCTGACCGCCTTCTTTGACCTGTCACGCATTGCTGCGTTGGGTATCGTGTTTTATCTGATTATGGACATTGCCATTCACTGGGGTGTGCTCCGTTATCTACGCAAAGACATTAAGGCCAACACCTGGGTACCAGCAACAGCCATCTTGTTGGATCTTTTGGCGCTGGGCGGCTTCGTCTGGGTAAAGCTTAATACGGACCCGTTCGTTATCAGCGTGGCAGTCGTGACCATGATCGTGATTGCAGTATTCGAGCAGATTTTCCTTAAAAGATCACCGGAATCGGCGCAAGCGAAACAGGAAGAGAGTCATGCGCATCATCATTAATCTGAATCAGGAAGAGAGGCTATTGCCATGATGGGAGATAACATGTTCGGGAATACCATGTGGGCAGGCCACTGGCTGTGGATGCTGGTGATTGCCATTGTGGTGGTCATTCCGGCTTGGCGTATTTGCCAGCGCACTGGGTATCCGGGGTGGATGGGTGTGCTGATATTGATCCCCATCGTCAATCTGGTTCTGCTGTATTTTATTGCATTTGCAGACTGGCCCGCCGACAAAACAGGAGATCGCAATGGCTGAGCACCATCACGCCCATGACCACGATCACCACACCGATAAAGAACCTGGCGGGCACACCGCCAAGGATCCGGTTTGCGGCATGGCAGTGGATCCGCATACCGCGGAACACCGCAGCCAGCATGGCGGTAAAACCTGGTACTTCTGCTCGTCGCGTTGCCAGTCCAAATTCGACGAGGACCCTGAGCAGTACCTCGATTGGGAAAAGAAACAGCAAGAGCCGGTAGCGCCG
>JAWWAT010000409.1:0-3528 GCA_033721635.1 Marinobacter sp.
CACTACATCGCCGACCGTCTTGATGGTCAGGGCATTCTGATTACCCGGCTGGCCCATGGCATTCCGGTAGGTGGCGAGCTGGGCTATGTTGACGGATTTACCCTGACGCACGCATTCCGCGGCCGCAAGCCGCTCTCCGATTGAGTTTGACCGAATAACCCTACCAGGCACGTTTATGGATATTTCTGCCCAGGCCGCTGCGGCTGTTGACGTTCCTCCGGCTCCGGCCAGCATTCATTGGGTCCGGGAGCCGGAGGCGCTGGACCAGTGGCTGGATCGCGCACCGGGCAAGCCCCTGGCCCTGGATACCGAGTTTGAACGGGTAAACACCTTTTACCCGATACCGGGCCTGGTTCAGTTGGGACGCGATGGCGAGTTCTGCCTGGTGGACCCCTCCGTTGCCGAACAATCGCGACGTTTTCGCGAGCTCCTGGCAGATCCGGATACTCCAAAGCTCCTGTACGCCATGAGTGAGGACCTCGAGCTGTTTCGCCAGTGGCTGAATATCGAGCCCGCCGGTGTGATTGACCTTCAGATCGGTGCCGCAATGGCGGGGGCCGGGTTTTCCCTCGGTTACGCGAGGCTGGTGGAAACCCTGTTCGGCGAGACCCTGGACAAGTCCGCCACCCGTTCCGACTGGCTCGCAAGACCGCTAAGCGAGGCTCAGCAACGCTACGCCATAGAAGACATCCGTTTTCTGGAGCCAATGTACCAGTGGGTCAGCAAATTATTGAGAGATCGTGGCCTGGAAGCCGCCCTGGTTGAGGAATCGGCTCGCTTTGCCGATGAGCTGGCGGGGCAGGAAGATCCGGATAACCACTACCTGAAGCTGCGCGGAGGCTGGACGCTGTCGGCCCAGCAGCAGGGGGTGCTCCGAGAGCTGGTTCGTTGGCGCGAACTGGAGTGTCAGCGGCGGGACCGGCCCAGGAACCGCGTGCTCGCGGATGCACTATTGATTGCCATAGCCGAAAGGCTGCCAGGGTCCCTCAAGGAACTTTCCAACATTCAGGGCGTGCCCTCCGGCGCGGTCCGTCGGTACGGCGATACTATCCTTGAACTTGTTAGCCGGGGATCGACCGCGGATAATTCATCCCTTGAACGGATAGCGCCACCACTGTCCCGGGACCAGCAGGGATTCTTTAAGCAGTTAAAGCGCCTTTTCAGGAAAGCGGCAGAAGATGCTGATATTCCAATGGAATTGCTGGCACCAAGAAAGCGTCTTGAGAAAGTCGTGCAGCATCCGGATCTGGCGCAACACGAATTTTTCCAGGGCTGGCGGGCGCAGATTCTCGCGCCGGTGCGCGCTGATATCGAGGAATTACTGAAGTCATGAAAGAACGTGAATTTGTCTCTGTTTTCCGGAGCAGCAAAAAGAGCGACACCTACCTGTTTGTTCGCCGCGGGCAGGCGTGGGAAGAGTTACCCGAAAGCCTTCGCGGTATTTTTGGCCAGCCGGTTCATTCCATGGATCTGGTGCTGACACCGGAGAGAAAACTGGCAAGGACGACCGGGAAGCAGGTCCTGGACGCTATTGCCGAGAAAGATTTCTTTCTGCAGATGCCGGAAGAACAGGAAGCATACGTGGTCGACTTCAAACGCAAGCTGGCTCAGCGCAATCCATGATTGCCCAGGTGCCTTTCTGGCAGCGTAAACGCCTGCATGAGATGACGCAGCAGGAATGGGAGTCACTCTGCGACGGTTGCGGAAAATGTTGCCTGAACAAACTGGAAGACGAGGACACTGGCGAGGTTTACCACACTGACCTGGTATGTCGTTACATGGACGAGGACACCTGCCAGTGCACCGTTTACAAAGATCGGCTACAGAAAGTGCCGGGCTGCACAGTGCTGACACCGGATACCGTCAGCGACTACCATTGGTTGCCGCATACCTGTGCCTACCGGACGTTGGCTGAAGACCGGCCGCTGGCCGACTGGCATCCTCTGCGAAGTGGGGACCCGGATTCGGTGCACGAGGCAGGCGTTTCGATCCGTCACAAGGTGATTTCAGAGGACCGTGTGCCGGAAGAAGACTGGGAAGAACACATCATTCACTGGATCCTGTAATGATTGATACTGATGCACAACTGGCCTACGGGATTTTCTGGGCCGCCTACGCCATCGCCTTTGTCGTGTTTTTTTACATGATGAAGAGCCTGGTCCGTTTCCTTCCGTTTTACGGGGTTCGTACCCTGATTCTTGCTGCCCTGGTGGCCTTGCTGCTCACGCCGGTTGAGTCTCCGGATCTGGCCGGTTGGTGGATTCCGGCCTGGCTCTATGGCGGTTACGAAATGATTCTCGGCGACGCCGACGCTTCAGGCCGGGCGCTGTTCAATCTCGGTCTGGCTGGATTGGTAATGTTGCTGGTCTGGGTACTGGATCTGGTTCGTTACCGCCTGGTTCGCAAGTAGATCGGGAAAACAATAAAAGGATGGAAGCCTTGAGAGAGATGACATCGAGATGGTTTGGCCTGTTCGCGGCTTTTCTCGCGCTCAGCTTGTCTGGCGGGCTTGGCGCCCAGGAGAGCGATGACGTTCAACTGCCAGAACAGTCGGACGTGCGGATCATTGTCGATATCTCGGGTTCAATGAAAGAGACCGATCCGGAGAATCTGCGTCAACCTGCCGTTCGTTTGCTCGCCCGGCTGTTGCCAGAGGGAGCCAGTGCCGGCGTCTGGACCTTTGGGCAGTACGTCAACATGCTGGTGCCGCACCGGGAGGTGACCGACGCCTGGCGCGATATGGCCATCCAGCGCTCCGCGCAGATCAATTCGGTTGCCCTCAGAACCAACCTTGGTGCGGCGATTGAAACGGCAAGCGACGACTATTTCACGGACGGCGATCTGAGCCGCACTCATTTTATCCTGCTGACAGATGGCAAGGTCGATATCTCCGACAATGCTGCCGCCAATACGGCGGAAGAACAGCGGATTCTGGACACGATTGTGGCGGACCTCATCGAACGGGGCGCCACGTTTCATCCGGTGGCCCTGTCTGAGGCGGCCGATACTGAGTTCCTGAAAGCGTTGGCGACGGAATCCGGCGGCCGTTTCCAGGTGGCCGATACCGCAGATGCATTGAACTTGGCGTTCCTGCAGGCCTTGAACACCGCGGTGCCCCAGGAACAGATTCCGATTGAGGGTAACGGTTTCACCGTGGATGAAGGCGTTCGTGAATTTACCGCCCTGATTTTCTGGGGGGAGTCGGAGACCTCCGCAACACGGGAGCTTGCCCTGGTTCGTCCAGACGAACAGACCGTGAATCTGTCCGAATTCCCCGACAATGTCCGATGGGCCAGGGAAGCTGGTTACGACCTGATCACGGTCAATGAGCCGTTGGCCGGCCAGTGGCGTATCAATGGCGAACTGGGCGAGGGCAGCCGGGTAACTGTTGTCAGCGATCTGCGGATGGTTGTTAATTCACTGCCACCGTCGTTTACCGCGGAGGACCCACTCAACATCCGGGTTGGCTTTTTCGAAGAAGGGGAGAAAATCACCAATCCGGACTTCCTGAGTGTGATTGAAGTCAGC
>JAWWAT010000410.1:0-3523 GCA_033721635.1 Marinobacter sp.
ATCAGGATGAAAACCCCGCTGGGGGTCTGGCCTAGTGCAAATGAAACCGCAGACGCGATCAGGAGGATGTAAATGAAAGGGCTGAGGAACTGCCGCGCAAACAGCTCCATGACACCCGGCATGGGAGGAGCGGGCAGCCGGTTGTAACCGAATTGCTCCAGCCGGGCACTGGCCTCCTGGCTGGAAAGTCCGCTCTCCGCAGGGTTGGGCGTGATGGGTAGCTCTGGCGCAGCGTCGTTCATGGTGGTCCAAGTTGGCCGTTCAGGAAAACGGGGCGGATCTCGTGTTGGTCTACGGGTAAAGGTAATGGCATCTGCTAGTATGGCCAAATTTTCGTTCTTAAGGTGGCCAAATACTGCAACATGAATGCTCCTTTCAAACTACGCCCATACCAGCAGGAAGCGGTCGATGCCACGCTGAGTCATTTCCGTAAGTCGGATGAGTCTGCCGTTATCGTGCTGCCAACAGGCGCGGGTAAAAGCCTGGTGATTGCCGAGCTGGCTCGTCTGGCACGGCGCAAGATACTGGTTCTGACCCATGTGAAGGAGCTGGTGGAGCAGAATCACGCAAAGTACGAGAGTTACGGATTAAACGGCGGAATATACTCCGCCGGGCTCAAGCGGAAGGAAAGTCACCACCAGGTAACCTTTGCCAGTGTGCAATCGGTGTCCGCGAATCTTGACCAGTTCCGGGAGGAATACTCGCTGGTGATTATTGATGAGTGTCATCGGGTGAGCGGGGATGACACCAGTCAGTATCAACGCATCATTGAGCTGCTTCGGCAGCAAAACGATTCTCTGAAAGTACTCGGGCTGACTGCCACGCCCTATCGTCTGGCCATGGGCTGGATCTATCGCTATCACTATCGGGGGTTTGTCCGGGGCGAGGGTGACAAGCCGTTTCATCACTGTATTTATGAGCTGCCGCTGAGCTACATGATCAGCAGGGGGTATCTCACCCGGCCTGAGCTGGTGAACGCCGCGGTCGCGCAATACGATTTCTCGGCGCTACCCCAGGACCGTTTTGGCGAATACGCCGAGAAAGACGTGAACCAGCTCCTGAGCAAACACAAACGTGTGACCCGCTCGATCATTGAGCAGGTTGTGGAGTTCGCCGCCGAGCGGCAGGGCGTGATGATCTTTGCGGCCACGGTGGAGCATGCGCGGGAAGTGACCGGCTATTTGCCAGAGCACCAAACCGCCCTGATAACCGGCGCGACCGATCAGAAGGATCGGGACTTGCTGATTCAGCGCTTCAAGCAGCGTCAGCTGAAGTATCTGGTGAACGTCTCCGTGCTTACCACGGGCTTTGATGCGCCCCATGTGGATTTCATCGCCATTCTTCGGCCCACGCAGTCAGTCAGCCTGTATCAGCAGATCGTAGGCCGCGGTCTGCGGCTGGATGAGGGCAAGCAGGAGTGCCTGGTTATCGATTACGCCGGCAATCATGTGAACCTGCACCACCCGGAAGTGGGAGAGCCGAAACCGAATCCAGATAGCGAACCGGTGCAGGTGTTCTGCCCGGGCTGTGGGTTTGCCAATATCTTCTGGGGCAAAACCGACGGTGACGGC
Organism: Marinobacter sp.; assembly: GCA_033721635.1. Classification (GTDB taxonomy): domain Bacteria; phylum Pseudomonadota; class Gammaproteobacteria; order Pseudomonadales; family Oleiphilaceae; genus Marinobacter. Next base: position 1,572 of record JAWWAT010000410.1, read on the forward strand.
CGTGTGATTGAGCACTATGGCCGTCGCTGCCAGGGTTTGTTGGAGCCCGCGGAGCAGAACGAACGCCCGCAGCAGTGCGATTACCGATTTGTGTTCAAGGAGTGTCCACACTGCGGCGCCGAGAATGATATTGCAGCCCGCAACTGCCACCAGTGCCACAAAGCCATTATCGATCCGGACGATCAGCTCAGAGATGCCCTGAAACTCAAGGATGCAATGGTGATCCGTTGCGCCGGCCTATCGCTGGCAGTGGAGGGCAGCAAGCTGAGGGTCCTCTATCACGGTGAGGATGGAGAGGAACTCGGGGAGTCGTTTGATTTCAGCAAGCCCGGACAGCGCACCGTCTTCAACAAACTGTTCGGACGGCGCTTTGCCATTGGCCAGGCCCCGAAGGTTTTCACCAGGGCCGAAGAGGTGCTTGAGATGCAAGCCTTTTTGTCGGCCCCGGATTTTGTCATCGCCCGCAAGCAAAAGCATTACTGGCAGGTTCAGGAACGGATGTTTGATTATCAGGGTGCCTTTCGCAAGGCGAATGAGGAGTGAGGTCCCTGCGTTGGAGTTCTCCATGTGACGAGGGGATTGCCAGCCATGAATTACTGGCTCATATCGGCCAGTCAGCAAATTGATCGCCGAATACCAGCAGAACAATAGGGATGGGGGAAATTGCGACAGCCACTAAAAGCAGATATCTGCCCATGGAGAATATCTTGCTCATGCCGGCCATCAACGCGAGCCCTCCACCTCCGCCCAGAATCATATTGCCAGGCAGATTGATGGCAAGCATCAGGGTGAGATAGCGGTGTCTCAGAAGCCACGGGACCCAACGTCGTGGTGACAGGTCGGAAATACGTGTCAGTCGCTGATCGGCCGAAAGGCCTTTGAAGCTCTCCAGGAATGACGCCGCTTTAACGAGCCTTATTTCGCGCAGGAACCTGATGATGCTTTTTTCAGGTACGAGACGTCCGATCATAAAGGCCAGGCACATGGAAATCAGAGTGCATGCATACACCAGTGGCACAATTTTGGGTCCGAGGATCATCATCAGGGCAAGTCCGATTTCTACGCCCGGCACAAATGGAATCGCCATCAAGACAATATAGGCTGCCATAGAGATCATGATGATCTGGTGCAACAAAGGCTCGTTCGAGGGTCGAACGTCCATCTCAATGCCATCAATGATGCCGCTTGTCAGCAAATTGCCGGCGATGATGATCGCGATGAGGAGGGCGAGTTTTGCGAGTCCTGCCAGCCTTCTGCTCGTTGGAAAGTCCTTGCTGGTCATTGACTGTTGGTCTCAACCAGCCGACCTGAGAAGCTGAATTCTTTTTCAAAGGTCCAGTACCAGCGCTTGTTTACCCAGATAAACGATCCTTCGATTTTGTTGCCCCGCACGGTGCCTTGCCAATACATGACGGCATCCGAGTTGGCACAAGGCACTTCGGCTCGCATCTGAATACCGTCGTTGTGTGGCCTGACCCAGTATTCGGCCTTTCCATACCCGCAACGTCTTGCGCATTCTTCAGAGACAAAGTAGCCGTCTTCGAAAATCAAAACATCGTCGGTATCGGCCGGCTTCCCTGTCGGGCCCAGTGAACTCTGAAAAGTCATGCCATCAAGCGCTTGGTGGGAGGGGAGTTGTTCATCTGCGAGCGAGAGGTTGCTAATCGCGAATGCGACAAGGTACACCAGCCAAAAAAACGCGTGATTGGGAATCAGTCCCAAGAAATGGGTGGAAGCGCTTCTTCTTGACTCAGAAAACAGATTCACGGCACGAACTCCGCGCACTCGATCTGATTAAATTTTAGTCAACTTGTGGCTGAAATGGAAAGCATGAGTCGTTTAAATTCTGAGGGTTCTGATCAGTGGACCGATTTTAACAAGGTGTTCTAGCGTCTCTGCGATTGTGTGGCTGGCTAGAAGCGCTCAGCCACACAGTATCAGCTCGTTGAGCA
>JAWWAT010000411.1:0-3510 GCA_033721635.1 Marinobacter sp.
CGAGCATCTGAAAAACCGCGCCAAAGCGGTCATCCTGCTGGTTCGCTGCTGGCAACCACCGACCGGCGAGCTTCAGGATTTCCTGGCGGCCGCCCGAGACATCTGGCCCGACGATTCGAGGGTCGCGTTGGTCCCGTTGGCCCCGGACAGCAATCAGCAACCCGATACCCACCAGATACAGCCCTGGCTGCGGTTCGCCGAAAGGGTAGGCAGCGGGTTTGTCCAGGTGTCTCTGCTGCCATTCCAGATGCAGGATCCCTACACAGCCATCGGGGACCGGTCATGACTCGGATACCCACATTTGCCGTCGTCGGACACCCGAACAAGGGTAAATCAAGCGTGGTGGCCACCCTGTCGCAGAACGACGCCATCGCCATTGCCCTGGAACCCGGCACCACCCGCAAACATCAGGCCTATCCGCTAAAGGTGGACGGGCAGACACTCTACACTCTCGTCGACACACCCGGGTTCCAGCGCCCGAGACGGGTACTCGAGTGGCTGGAGGCCCACAGCGTCTCCGCCTCGGATCACGCGGATACTGTTCAGGCCTTCGTCGCGCAGCATCAAGGGGACGGCCGGTTCACCGATGAATGTGAGCTTCTCGAACCCCTGATCGACGGTGCCGGGATCATCTACGTGGTAGACGGCTCGGTGCCCTACAGCGCCGAGCACGAGGCGGAAATGACCATCCTGCGCTGGACCGGCCGCCCGAGCCTGGCCCTGATCAACAGCATCGGTGCCGACGACTACAGTGATACCTGGCAGGCCGCACTCGGACAGTTCTTTCAGGTTGTCCGCCGTTTCGACGCGGTTCGCGCCCCATTCGAGCAACATCTCAGCCTTTTAAGGGCTTTCGGGCAACTGGAACCAGACTGGGAAATGCCACTGGAGCAGGCCACTCACTACCTGTCCGCCCAGCGCCATCAGCGACGGCAGCAAGCCGCTGCCATGATTGCCAGGGCACTTGAGGACATGATGTCGTACCAGGAGAAACGCACTCTTACCGCCAGCCAGGCTGCCGGAACCAGTGACGGCTCCCTGGCCGAACAGCTGCGGGAACGTTGGTATCGCCACCAGCGCAAGCGGGAACAGACCCTGCGCGTCGATATCGAACATCTTTATCAGCACCAGCGCATCCGTCGTCAGGAAGCCGAACTGGAGTGGCACAGCGAACACGACCTGTTCTCGGAAGACAGCCGCAAGGCCTGGGCGGTCAGCAAGCGCTACCTGGCCACCGCCGGCTTCGGCGCGGGCGCCGTCAGTGGCGCCGGAATCGACGCGCTGACCTTCGGCTCCTCCCTTGGCACAGGAGCTCTGGTGGGCGGTTTGATCGGTGCGGCCGGCAGCTATTTCTACGGCGATCGGCTGGCCTTGCCGGCGCTGAGCATCGGCGTGCTCAGGGACGGATTGAAAACAGCCACCTTCGGTCCTGTACAGGACAGCCAGTTCGGCTATGTTGTATTGGGAAGGGCAGTGGATCACTGGTGGCATATCTCCCATCGGAATCACGCTGGTCGCGACCTGCTGGACCTTGAGCCAGCAGACCATCACTGGCTCGAGCGACTTGAAAAATCGAGCCGACAAGAGATACAGAAAGCCTTCGACAAGTGCCGGAAACGGCGCCCCCTGGATGAACGCCAGCGGGAAAGATTCGCCACCTCGATCGAACAGGCCATGGCCGTGTACGACGATTGGCGGTTGAACCGCACCTGAAAGGGATGTTTATACTAAAAGGCTATTCCATCACAAAATGAGGAATGCTCATGAAAATCGTACGAGTGCAAGACATCATCGGTACCGAGCGGGAAGTCACCGGCCCAGGGTGGACAAGCCGCCGCATGCTGCTCAAGAAGGATGGCATGGGCTTTTCCTTCCACGAGACCATCATCCCTGCCGGGGCCGAGTTGAACCTCTGGTACAAGCATCACCTGGAAGCCGTCTACTGCGTTGCCGGTAACGGCAAGATCCTGGACAAGGCCACCGGTGAAACCCACGAGATCACCGACGGCACTCTCTACGCACTCGACAAGCATGACCAGCACACGCTGTACGGTGGCACTGAGGACATGCGACTGATCTGTGCCTTCAACCCACCGGTTACAGGCCGTGAAGTTCACGACGAAGACGGTGCTTACCTGCCGGATACCAGCTCAGACTGATTCCTTTTGATCGTGGCTGAACACCAGGCCGCAACCACACCGCCACCGCCAGCCAGACTGCTGCCGGTGGCGGTGTTGCTTTGGCTGGCCGGCGTTTATCTTCGGATTCCGGTGCTGGTGGCACCACCCCTGGCGCCGTTTATCAGCGACGAACTGGCTCTGACCCAGGCACTCACAGGCGCCCTGACCACCCTGCCCATCCTGATGCTGGCCATCGGCTCCATGCCAGGCTCGCTGGCCATCTCCCGGATCGGCCCCCGCAATACCCTGGCTCTGGCCATGGTGATCATGGTTATCGGCTCCGCCGGGCGCGGTCTGATGCCCGATACCCTGACCCTGATGATTGCCAGTGCCGTCATGGGCATCGGCGTCTCCATGATGCAACCGTCACTGCCGGCACTGCTGCCCCGATGGCTGGAACCCCACCACCTCGCGTTAGGCTCGGCGATCTACATGAACGGCATGCTGATGGGAGAATTCATCGGTGCCGGCATCACGCTGCCCGTGCTCATGCCCCTTCTGGACAACAGCTGGCGAGCCACTCTATTGGCCTGGTCACTCCCGGGGCTGCTGATTGCTGCCGCCCTGTTCCTACCCAAACGGGACCGGGCCAAACCGGTGCGAAAAGTGGCCTGGCTACCGGACTGGCATAACCCGTTGACCCTGAGAATCGGTCTACTGCTCGGCCTCTCCGGCTCGTTGTTTTTTGGCCTCAACGCGTACATGGGCAACCTGCTGCAGCATCAGGGCCAGTTCGACAAACTGCCGGACGCCCTGTTCTGGTACAACCTTGCGCAGGTCTTCGCCTCCCTGATCATGCTGAAAATGGCGCGCTACTGGGTCGGCCGTCGTGGCGTCATCGCCACATTGGCCAGCATCAGTCTGTTGGGCGCCATTGGCGCGGTCATGCTTACCGGCTGGTGGTCCATCGTCAGCGCCACCCTCATGAGCCTGGTCGCCGGCATGCTGCTGATCCTGCTCGTTGCGATACCCCCGCTGGTGGTCTCCGCCGCCGAAACTGGCCGCCTCTCCGCCGGCACCTTTCTGGTCGGTTACACCGTCGCTTTTTGCGTGCCCATGCTTGGCGGTCTCGTCGCCGACTGGACCGGCGATGCCCGCCACGCCCTGATGCTGATGATCACCTACGGCCTGCTGGTTTTGCCCCTAGCCTTTACCCTGAACCTGGAACGAAAAAAGGACCAGCCCGAAAGCTGATCCTTTTCTGAATAACAATTTCCCCCTCGCTGACTCCCCGTATCCAGCCGGAACGGCCGTGGGGCGGGGGTGTCTTTTGCGCCGGGAAAAAATGTCTGAGCGAAGCGAGTTGTTTTTCCCAGAGGAAAAGACACCC
>JAWWAT010000412.1:0-3509 GCA_033721635.1 Marinobacter sp.
AACCTGTCTCCACAAGACCAGTCGGGGCCGTTTTCACAATGCTGCTCCACGTCAGGGGCAGCATTGTGTATTGCGACGATCGCTTTAAACCACAGAAAGGAGTGGATAATGAAAAAACTGATCGCAGGTGTAATTCTTTTTGGAGCCTCTTCCATGGCCTTTGCCCAACCGGGCTGTGGTTTAGGCGCGATGGTCTGGAAAGGACAATCCGGCATTGCCCCCCATGTACTCGCTGCAACCACTAACGGGACCTTTGGTAACCAGACCTTCGGTATGACCACAGGTACCCTTGGCTGCCAGACCAACGAGTCTGTTCAGTCCATGGCCATGTACATGGACAGCAACATCGACAAGGTTGCCCGGGACATGTCTCGCGGTTCCGGTGAGAACCTGGACACCATGGCAGTGCTTCTGGGTGTTGACGAAGCGGATCGCGAAACCTTCCGCAAAGTCCTGCAGGACAACTTTGCCACCATTTTCCCAAGCTCTGACACCACCTCCGGCCAAGCAGTCGATGCCATCGTCGCGCTGCTGGAGAAAAACGAATCACTCAGCAAGTACGTGGCAGCCTGATACCAACTCACTGAATGGACTCTCATGCGCCAGGGACGGCGCATTGTTCCATCACTCCACACTGTTCAATCCCGGATGCAGTAAACACCCATGGGCAACATGCTTCGCATTGGGCCAGCGCTGACCTGGCTTGCAGTCAGCCTGCCAACCCAGGCCCAAACGCCTGAAAACACACCGGAACTTCATCTTGACCCTGCCTGGCTCACACTCGTTCATTATCAGCCCGACACCTTTGGCGACGATTACACCAGTCAGGCCGACGATCCGGCCTTTTTTCTGAGCGAAAATGGCAAACACTCACCACAGGCGGAGCTGGAGGCAACCCTTGAAGCCATTCAGAGGCCCGGCGAAGGCGATGGTCATGCCCGCTGCCGTTTTCCGGCCCGGGAAACCTGGCTCAGCCAGAAACTCGATCTCTCGTTACCGGAAATCGAGTGCCCCGGCTATCAGGAATGGTCAGAGACGTTGAACACCGAGACAGTGACCCTGGTGTTTGCCGCCTCTTACCTGAACAGCCCCTCTTCCATGTTCGGCCACACGTTTTTGCGCCTCGACCCGCCCCAGGATGACGAAGAAACCAACCTGCTGCTGGCCAACACGATTTCTTATGCCGCTGATGCGGCAGCCCACGACAGTGAACTACTGTTTGCCTACAAGGGCATTTTCGGGGGCTATCCCGGCATCACTACTGTCCAGCCCTACTATGAGAAAATACGGCTTTATTCGGACATCGAGCACCGGGACCTATGGGAGTACAAACTGAACCTCAAACAGGATGAAGTGGACCTGTTGATCGCTCACGCCTGGGAGATCAGGGATCGCAATTTCGACTATTACTTCTTCGACGAGAACTGCGCCTATCGCCTTCTCGCACTGATAGACATCGCTCGCCCGGGCACCGACCTGCTGGGCGAAGTAAGCACACACGCCATCCCTTCGGACACGGTTCGCTGGGTAGTGGACAAGGATCTTGTCAACGAGGTTTATTACCGGCCTTCGGCCGCTACCTCCGTGGCATACAGCCTCTCCACCCTCCCGGAGAACCACCAGACCCTAGCGGCAGCGATTGCCAACGGTTATGTCTCCGCCGATGCCGATGAAGTGCGAACACTGCCCGCCGAGCAGCGAGCCCATGTACTGGACGCCACCTACGATTATGTCCGCTATAAAAGCGAGGCCGACGGCTGGCCCCGGGAAATCGCGGCACCCGTCTCCCATGACCTCTTGAGAGAGCGCAGCCAGATCAATGACGTGGCCCCGCCAGAAGAACCGCCCGAGCCTGTTGTGAGGGACGACCAGGGCCACGACACCTTCCGGATGAGCCTCGGGGCAGGCCAACTCGCACACAGGGAATTCACCCAATTAACCCTGCGCCCGGCCTACCACGACATACTGGACCCACCGGCCGGCTACCGCACCGGGGCCCAGCTCCAGTTCCTGCGACTCGACGCACGCCTGTATACCGACAACAATGAGCTGCAGCTGGAACAGATCACGGGGGTGGAAATCCGCTCGTTAAGCCCGCGGTCCGCATTTTTCTCGCCACTTTCCTGGCAGGTCGGGTTTGGTGGCCGGCGGACGGATACCGGCAACGACAGGGTCCTGGCGCCCTACCTTGAGGGCGGTGCCGGCGGCAGCTGGCCCCTGGGCCATAAGACCCTGGCGTTTGCGATAGCCACTGCCGACCTGGAGATCGACGACGACCTGCGTCGGGGCTATGACGCCGCCCCTGGCGCCGATATCGGCCTGCTTCATCAGAACGACCGGTTCAGCCTGCTTGCCGGTGCCAAAACCAAGGCCTGGATCGTCAGCAGCCAGCACCGCCAGGACCAGCTCTACGCCAAAGCCAACTGGCACATCGGCCGGGAATTCAGCCTGTTTGCGGAATTCACCCGGGAGGACCACTACGACAGGTACCAGAGCACATGGCAAGCCGGACTCCACGCCTACTTCTGACCGTCGCCAACGCCCGGATGACCGGGCTCCTGGCTGCACTTCTCCTGCTGTCCGGTTGCAGTAGCGTGTTCTTCTACCCGGACCGGGTCACCTACATCACCCCAGACCGGCTGAACCTCGAATACGAAGACATCTACCTCGAGACGGCCGATGGCGAAACCCTGCATGGCTGGTGGCTGCCTGCAGAAACCCCTGAGAGTGACGCCAGGGGCACGGTGTACTTCCTCCATGGCAACGCTCAGAACATCAGCAGCCATATCCTGAACGTGGCCTGGTTGCCCGAGAGAGGCTACAACGTATTCGCCATCGATTACCGGGGCTACGGCCAGTCCACCGGCGACCCGGACATCGAAGGCGCCCTGCACGACGTGGAAACCGGCCTGCGCTGGCTGGTTGAGAAGTCCGAGGTGAATGACCTGCCTCTATACATTCTGGGCCAGAGCCTGGGCGGTGGGCTGGGCATCGCCCTGGCTAGTGAGTGGACTCAGAGGGAGGAGCAGCCCCGGCTGGACGGTGTCATCCTGGACGGTACCTTCTCCGGCTTTCGCAAGATCGCCCGGGAGAAATTGGGTGGGTTCTGGCTTACCTGGCCGTTACAGATCCCGCTAAGCTGGACCATACCCGACGACTACGAAGGAGTGGATCATATTCCCAGGATCAGCCCGGTGCCGGTGATGGTGATCCACAGCGTTCGGGACGGGATTATTCCGTTCCACCATGGCGAGGCACTGTTTGAAGTTGCGGAGGAGCCCAAGGAGTTTTTGCAGACGGATACGCCTCATGGGGCGACGTTCGTTATACCGGGGTATCGTAGGGAAGTGATTCGGTTTATGGAAAGTGGATAATAAAATCCTGGTTTTGTCGGATTACGCCTTTGGCTAATCCGACCTACGGCGTTTACCTGTGATGTTCGGGCGGGTGTTGGGTTTCCCTTTTCAAAAGTGTTGAGGGCCAGGGACGGCCCGAAACAAGCGCACATG
>JAWWAT010000413.1:0-3504 GCA_033721635.1 Marinobacter sp.
AAAAGCCATGGAAGGCCAGCGCGAGCGCGCCCGGGCAGCCAGCAAATTCGGGATCGACTACAACGCCGCCGGGCTGCAGCTCGAAGGCAAGACCGAGTTCACCGGCTACGAGCACATTGATGGCCACGAGAAAATCCGTGCGGTCATCGTCAACGGCGAGGAAAAGACTGCCGAAGCCGGTGATGAGGCCGTTGTTGTGCTTGAGCGCACGCCGTTTTACGCCGAGTCTGGTGGCCAGGTCGGTGATACCGGCCTGCTGACCTGGAGTGGTGGCCGGTTCAAGGTGACGGATACGCGCAAGGAAGGGGATAACCACCTGCACCTGGGTACCCTGATCGAGGGCGAGCTGTTCCCCGGGCTGGAAGTGGATGCCCGGATTGATCACGCCCGTCGCGAGCGCACCAAGCGTAACCACTCGGCGACGCACCTACTGCACGCGGCCCTGCGCAAGGTACTGGGTGAGCACGTGTCCCAGAAGGGTTCACTGGTAGATCCGGACAAACTGCGTTTCGATTTTTCCCACTTCGAAGCCGTTACCCCGGAGCAGCTCCGTGAGATTGAGCGCCAGGTGAACGAGCAGATCCTGGAAAATAGCCCGGTTCAGACCGAAATCACCGACATGGAAAAGGCCCAGGAAAAGGGTGCCATGGCGCTGTTCGGGGAGAAATACGGGGACGTGGTTCGTGTGCTTAGTATGGGAACCGACAACTATTCTGTGGAACTCTGCGGTGGTACCCACGTTTCCCGTACTGGAGACATCGGCCTTTTCCGCATTACCTCTGAAAGCGGCATTTCATCTGGCGTGCGTCGGATCGAAGCCGTCACTGGCATGGGAGCGCTGGATTGGATTGATGGCACCGAGCGTACGCTTCGTGAAGCGGCCCGCCTGGTAAAAGGTTCCCGCGAATCCGTGATTGAAAAGGTTCAGCAGACCATTGATCGCAATCGCCAGCTTGAGAAGGAAGTGGATGCCCTGAAGGCAAAGCTTGCCTCTTCGGCAGGTACTGATCTTGCCAGCACAGCAGTTGATGTGGCTGGGCTCAAGGTGGTGGCTTCCGAACTGGAGGGTGCTGACCGCAAGGCCCTGATGGAAACGGCTGATCAGCTCAAAAACAAGCTGGGTGAAGGTGTCGTGGTTCTCGCCAGCGTGGAGGATGGCAAGGTAACGCTGGTTGCCGGTGTCACCAAATCCGCTACCGGCCGGATCAAGGCAGGGGATCTGATGAAGCATCTGGCGGCCCAGGTCGATGGCAAAGGTGGGGGACGACCCGATATGGCTCAGGGCGGTGGTAGCGATCCGTCCAAGCTGGAGGATGCCCTGGCGGGCGTTGCCGGTTGGGTCGAGAAAAATATCGCTTAAGCAACTGTTTTTGTGGACGGGCTGGGGTTTATAATCCCGCCCGTTTCTTCTAATTGGCGGAGCATCACTCCGCTGTGAGTCCCCGTTTCGGATATTGGGAAAACAATGGCTCTGTTGGTTCAGAAATTTGGTGGCACATCGGTTGGAACAACCGAACGTATTGGAGCGGTAGCCGACAAGGTGTGCCGTTTCCGCAAGGAAGGTCATGATGTTGTTGTCGTGGTTTCCGCCATGAGTGGCGAGACCAACCGGCTGATCGCCCTGGCGAACGACATCATGGAGGAGCCGACGCCCCGAGAGATGGATGTGCTGGTATCCACCGGTGAGCAGGTAACCATTGCGCTCCTGTCCATGGCGTTGCAGAAGCGTGGCTGTGAAGCGCGGTCCTACACTGGCTCACAGGTGCGGATCCTGACAGATAGCAGCCACACCAAGGCGCGGATCAAACAAATCGACGAGCAGCGCATGCGCGAGGACCTGGATGCCGGCCGGGTAGTCGTTGTTGCGGGATTCCAGGGCATGGACGAAAGTGGCAATATCACCACTCTTGGACGGGGTGGGTCTGATACCACGGCCGTCGCGTTGGCTGCCGCGCTCAGGGCCGACGAATGCCAGATCTATACTGACGTAGACGGTGTGTATACGACCGATCCCAGAGTTGTAGACACGGCGCGCAGACTGGAGCAGATTACGTTTGAGGAAATGCTCGAAATGGCCAGTCTGGGCTCGAAAGTGCTCCAGATCCGCGCGGTAGAATTTGCAGGTAAATACAACGTTCCGTTAAGGGTTCTTTCCAGCTTCCAGGAAGGTGAAGGCACCCTGATTACTTTTGAGGATGAAAACGCCATGGAACAACCGGTTGTTTCCGGCATCGCTTTTAACCGTGATGAAGCCAAACTGACCATCGCCGGCGTACCGGATACTCCGGGCAGCGCGCTGCGTATTCTGAAGCCGGTGAGCGACGCCAATATCGAAGTGGACATGATTGTGCAGAACGTGGGCGAGGATAATCGCACCGCCTTCACCTTCACCGTCCATCGCAACGATTTCAAGCGTGCGAAAGAAGTGCTTCAGCGTGTTGCTGACGAACTGGGCGCCCGTGAAGTGGCCGGCGACAGCAAGATCGCGAAGGTTAGCATTGTAGGTGTGGGTATGCGCTCCCACGCTGGCGTGGCAACCCAGATGTTTGAAGCGCTCTCGAATGAAGGCATCAACATCCAGATGATCTCCACATCAGAAATCAAGGTTTCCGTGGTGATCGATGAGAAATACCTTGAGCTTGCCGTTCGCGCACTTCACAGTGCATTTGAACTGGACAAGCTTGCGGTATCAGAAGAGGCCTGAAATCCGCAGATAAAAGGTCGGTCTGCGGGGCCTCCGAAAAAGGGCATCATATGCTGAGCCTATGACAAACGTGCACCGTATAAGGGAATGTGCGTCTACAGATCAGTAAGTGATCCCACTATAAAAACAACAAGTACATAAAAAACCATTTATCGGAACAGGTAGCTCTGGATAGGGAGTAAGGGATATGTTGATTTTGACTCGCCGCGTTGGCGAAACCCTGATGGTCGGCGACGATATCACCGTCACCGTCCTGGGTGTGAAGGGCAATCAGGTACGCATTGGCGTTAATGCCCCGAAAGAAGTCGCGGTACACCGCGAAGAAATCTACCAGCGTATTCAGTCGGAAAAAGGCTCTGAAGAGCCCGAACCGGGCAACAGCTGAAAGACAGAAAGCCGTTCAAGGGAAACCTGAACGGCTTTTTTGATGGTATGGGGAAACGAGCCCGAAAAATCTCGTGTCAACCCTATGAAAACAGAAAAATTATGGTAGTATACGCCCCGTTCTCAAGGAGAGGTGGGTGAGTGGCTGAAACCAGTTCCCTGCTAAGGAACCGTACGAGCAATCGTACCGAGGGTTCGAATCCCTCCCTCTCCGCCATTTCCTTTTTAAGGAAAGTGAGACAGGTTGAGGTAGCATTCAACCACAGCAAGTGATCAATGTGCGGCTGTAGCTCAGCTGGATAGAGTACCTGGCTACGAACCAGGCGGTCGGAGGTTCGAATCCTCCCAGCCGCGCCATCGATCAACCTGCCACAATTTTTAAGCGGCTGTAGCTCAGCTGGATAGAGTACCTGGCT
>JAWWAT010000414.1:0-3497 GCA_033721635.1 Marinobacter sp.
CAAGAAGCTTCAGCGGGAACAGCGCAAGTTCGAGCGTCTGTACTGAGTTTTGTCCGACGCCGCTTGACTGCAAAGCACTGATTGCCTGTACAGACGCAGGCTGCACAGAGCGACACAAAAATGACGCCGAGGCCTGGCTTCGGCGGCATTTTTGGCTATTGGCCAACTCCGTTGACGGCCTGATGTGGAGCCCACATGAGCGGACTGATCCCTCAACAGTTTGTTGAAAACCTGCTGGATCGTATCGACCTGGCGGAGCTGATCGGTTCACGCATTACGCTCAAGAAAGCCGGGGCCAACTACAAGGCCTGCTGCCCGTTTCACGACGAGAAAACACCCTCGTTCAATGTCCGACCGGACAAGGGCTTTTACCATTGTTTCGGGTGCGGCGCCCATGGCGATGCCATCAGCTTTGTCAGGGAGTTTGAGGGTCTGGGCTTTACCGAGGCGGTGGAGGAACTGGCCAAGCGGGTTGGGCTTGAGGTGCCCTACGATCGGGCAGCAAAGCAGGAAATCCAGCAGGCGCGAACGCTGACCGATGCACTGGACTTTGCCAGTCGCTTCTATCAATCAGCGCTCAAAGGCCAGCAAGGCGCCTACGCCCGGGATTACCTGCAACAAAGGGGCCTGGACAACGCCATCATCGAGCAGTACCAGGTGGGTTATGCGCCCTCCACTGGCACGGCGCTGTTTGATGTTGCCAGCAAGGACCTGCAGGGACCGTTGATTGAAACCGGCACGGTTTCCGACAAGTACGGCAAACCCAGGGACCTGTTCCGCAACCGGGTGATGTTCCCGATCCGCAATAGCCGGGGCAAAACCGTGGCATTCGGCGGTCGCACCCTGGGCGACGACAAGGCGAAATACATCAACTCCCCGGAGTCGGATGTGTTTCACAAGAGCCGCGAGATTTACGGGCTCTTCGAGGCCAAGCAGGCCATCCGGCAGCTGGACAAGCTGCTGGTGGTTGAAGGCTACATGGATGTGATCGCCCTCGCCCAGCACGGCATTCACTATGCGGTTGCGACGCTGGGCACGGCAACGAACCAGGATAGCCTGAGTGCGCTTTTGAAGCAGGTAAGACACATTGTGTTCTGCTTTGATGGCGACCAGGCCGGCTTCAGGGCCGCCGACCGGGCTTTGGAAAACGCGCTGGAGCTGATGGCCGACGGCCTGCACCTCCAGTTTCTGATGCTGCCCCAGGGTGAGGACCCGGACACTCTTGTGCGTAAAGAAGGCCCGGAGTCCTTCCAGAAGCGCATTGAAGGGGCAACGCCTCTGTCACGGTACCTGTTTGACCGGCAGAGCGAAGGGTTGGATCTGCAGCTCCCCGAACATCGAGGCGAGCTACGAGCCAGAGTTGAGCCTTTGCTCAACAAGATGCCCCGAAGCACCCTTAGGGATGCCATGTGGCATGAAATGCTCCGTCTTTGCGGTGGCCGGAACCAGTGGCAGAACCGCCAGCAGGGACAAAAAGGACGGTGGAATGGCGAACGACGGGATCGGGTTTCCGAAGATCGCATTGACGTGAAGCTCAGCAAGGACAGCATTCTTTGCCTTGCCCTGATGGAAGCACCGGACCTGGCCACCGAGGTAACCGAACTGGCACGAAGCTCACGACAATTCAACCAGGCCCGGAATTTTGCCGAGTGGATTCTGGCAAGCGACATCCGGGACCGGAAAACACTGGTGCGCACTCTGGCACTGGATACGGCCGCTCGCGAACGGTTTTTCCACCTGTTTGACGGGATTGAACATATCCCGGCGCGGGAGAGCACACTGGCCGCCGCTCGTGAGCTTCTCAGCCCGAGCGAAGAGGCATCCCGCCAGCAGCGGCTTGCCACATTATTGAGAAACTTGTCGAACCTCACAAGCGAGGAACGACAGGAGCTGAGAGCCCTGAGTGGTGGCACTGGGGACTAGCAGCACTTGAAACTTGACGCACTGATCACCATCTAACCTCTGAGCCTAGGCTCCTTGGTGGCAGAGCAACTAAGCGGCAGCTATAATGGCTGTTTAACTTTTTTCCTTCTAAAAGCGAGTTTACAGGGTGTCTATGTCAGGCAATTCGCAAAAATCACGTTTGAAAGACCTCATTGCACGAGGCAAGGAACAAGGTTACCTGACTTACGCCGAGGTAAACGACCACCTCCCGGAAGACATTGCCGATCCGGATCAGGTCGAAGACATCATTCGCATGATCAACGACATGGGTATTCAGGTGTGCGAAGAAACACCAGACGCCGATACCCTGCTGATGACCGAGGGCGACTCCACCGCTGACGAAGCCGCCGCCGCTGAAGCCGCCGCCGCTCTGGCCGCCGTTGAAACCGATGCTGGCCGCACCACCGATCCGGTGCGCATGTACATGCGCGAAATGGGTACCGTCGAGTTGCTGACCCGCGAAGGCGAAATCGTTATCGCCAAGCGCATCGAAGAAGGTATCCGCGATGTGATGGCCGCCGTTGCCCACTTCCCCGGCACCGCCGGCACGGTCATTCAGGCTTACGACCGCATTCTCGAAAACGAAGGTCGCATTAGCGACATCGTTACTGGCTTCCTCGATCCGGACGACGCCGAGCCATTCATGGGCGAGGAAACCACCACCGAGAGTTCCGACGATTCCGATTCTTCTTCCGACGATGACGATGATTCTTCTGAAGAAGAAACCGATAACGGCCCGGATCCGGAAGAGACCCGGCTTCGTTTCGAGCTGCTCAACGAAAAGCTGGATGCGGCCAACAAGGCCCTGGCCAAGCACGGTCGCTCCGACAAGAAAACCCAGGAAGCCCTGAACGAGCTGGGCCAGGTATTCGCGCCCTTCAAGCTTGCCAACAAGGCCTTCGACGAGCTGGTCAACGTGGTTCGTTCTACCAACGACCTGGTTCGTGAGAACGAGCGCGCGATCATGCAGATCTGTGTTCGCGAGTGCAAAATGCCCCGCAAGGACTTCATCAAGTCGTTCCCGGGCAACGAGACCAACCTGGATTGGGCCGACAAGATCGTCAAGAGCAAGAAGCCATACGCGGCGCCCATGGCCGAGCGTGTTGACGAGATTGTTCGCCTGCAGAAGCGCATCCAGAACGTGCAGACCGAAGTGGATCTGGACGTTGCCGACATCAAGGAAATCAACCGTCGCGTTTCCATCGGTGAGGCGAAGGCCCGCCGCGCCAAGAAAGAGATGGTTGAGGCCAACCTGCGTCTGGTAATTTCCATTGCCAAGAAGTACACCAACCGTGGCCTGCAGTTCCTGGACCTGATCCAGGAGGGCAACATCGGCCTGATGAAGGCCGTCGACAAGTTCGAGTACCGCCGGGGCTACAAGTTCTCAACCTACGCCACCTGGTGGATTCGTCAGGCCATCACCCGCTCTATCGCGGACCAGGCCCGCACCATCCGTATTCCGGTGCACATGATCGAGACCATCAACAAGCTCAACCGCATCTCCCGCCAGATGCTTCAGGAGATGGGCCGCGAACCCACGCCGGAAGAGCTGG
>JAWWAT010000415.1:0-3484 GCA_033721635.1 Marinobacter sp.
TAAACCGCGCCGCCAATGTGCCGGTCGTAGTCGTAATCCGGCAAACGGGCTTTCAGCAGCCGGTGCAGGGCCAAAAGGTAGAGCACGTATTGCAGATCGTAGCGTTTATCCAGGATGGCGTTGCCCATGGCCTGATCGGTGTAGGTGCTGTCGTCCTCGCCCAGGGTATTGGATTTGTAGTCCAGCACGTAATAGCGCCCGTTGTGTTCGAATACCAGATCGATAAACCCCTTGAGCATCCCGTTGAATCGCGTCTCCTCCACCCTCGGGCGGTCGGCGCCATTCAGGGTGTGCGCGGTCACCAGCTCATCCAGTTTTCGGATACTGACGTTGTGGCTTTCAAACCAGAACTCCAGTTCCGGGCGCAGGGTGGTCAGGTCCGCCAGGCAGACGGCTTCTGCACCGGCCCGGTCGAGGCTCAAGGGTTTGCTGATCAATGCCAGCAACCAGCGCTCCAGCGGCTCCACCCACTCGTTCCAGCCACGAGTGCCGCAGCGACGGGTTAGTTGTTCATGAAGCAGCGGCGGATTATCCACAACCCGCTGAAACCCCTGCTGCGTGCACCATTCCAGCAATTCATGCAGGAAGGTGCCGGGTCCCGCGCCTTTCGGAAAGTTATGCTGGTTGCGCTGATTGGCCATTTGAGCCGAGTCTTCCTCCTCGTCCAGGGTGCTTTCTTCCAGCAGGTTCTGGGTCTGGGCATCTTCCACCTCTCCGGTAAACGCGATTCCGGTGCCGGTCATGCCGGTGTATTCGATGGAGGAGTAGCTGGCAATCCACCAGTCCTCTCTGGCCTCGCGGGACGAGATCATGGCCGGGCCAAGCGCTTCCGGCGCCGGTTCGTGGTAGTGCGTCTCGTCCGGATCCGGTAACGGGGTTATCCGGATCTCTGCTCTGCCCTCTGCCAGTTTCCCCAGGCAGTCGCTGATACGGCTTTGCCCCTCGCCGGCAATCAGGTAGCCCAGTCCGCTTTGCTGCCAGTTGTCCAGGGCCGCCGTGCCGACCCAGGTGGCGAAGCGGGCCCGGGTCAGGGCCACGTAGAGTTTGCGGATATCCTCGCCGAGGCGCTCCCGGTCAGCCCTGGCCACGTCGTCTGGCGACGGGTCGAACACCGTGACCAGCCTGCCCTGGTCATTGTGATAGCGCACGAAGGCCTGCTTTTCACTCTGGGCGCGAAAAGCTGTGCCGAAGGGCAGAAACACCAGCGGGTACTCCAGACCCTTGGACTTGTGCACGGTGATGACCTTCACCAGGCCGGCATCACTTTCCAGCCGCAGGGTACGGTGTTCATCTTCCTCGTCGGCTGCACGCAGAATCTGGGTGTAGTGGTGCACCAGGGCATGCTCGCCGTCCAATTGCAGGCTGTCTTGCTGCAGCAACTCGGCAATGTGCAGAATGTCGGTCAACCGCCGTTCACCGTCGGGCCTCTGCAGCAGCCGGCCCGGAACCTCAAAATCCATCAGGAAGCTGCGCAGCATGGGCAGCACACCCTGCTTCTGCCATTGCTGCTGATAGCCGATAAAGCGCTCGATTTCCCGCTCCAGCACGAGCTCGTCGGTTAGCAGCTGATTCATGGCATGCCAGGACCGACCCAGGGTGGGCGTCGCCAGCGCGGCGCGGATATAGGCCAGTTGCCGGGGCTCGGCAAACGCCCGCAGCCAGCACAGCATTTCTTTTGATTCCCGGGAGGTCAGTACCGAATCCCGGTCTGACAGGTAGACGCTCTTGATGCGCCGGCGACCCAGGGCGTCCCGCACGACACTGGCCTCGTTGCGGTTGTTGACCAGTATCGCGATGTCTTTGGGGGCAACCGGCTCGAGATCCTCTGAATTATCGGGCAAGGCAAAACCCGCCTGCCCGGCCTGGCCCAGGGTCAGTAAACGGGCGATCTCGCTGGCGCAGGTTTCTGCCACATCGGCCGTGGCTGTGCCCTTGGCCATACCTTTCGGATTGCCGTCCCTGTCCTCTTCACCGGACTCGTGGGTCCAGAACACCAGGCTGGGCTGCTCTTCCCCGTTGATCGAGCAGACCCGTTTGGTGCCATTGGCGTCCACACCCTGGAACGGCAGCGGTGAGGTATCGCCCTTGCCGAACAGGAAGGCGCCGTCCCGGCTGTTCTGGTCACTGTGTTCGAAGACCCGGTTAACCGCCGCCACCATGGTCTTGGCGGAGCGGAAGTTCTTACCCAGTGTGTAGGTGCGCTCTTTCACGCCCTGCCGGGCCTGCAGGTAGGTGTAGATATCGGCACCCCGGAAACCGTATATGGCCTGCTTGGGATCGCCGATCATCAGCAGGCAGGTACCGTGGTCGCCGCCCGCCACGTTGTAGATGCGGTCGAAGATACGGTACTGCACCGGGTCGGTGTCCTGGAATTCGTCGATCAGCGCCACTGGAAACTGGCGACGGATGGTGGCCGCCAGCTGGTCGCCCCGGGGGCCGTGCAGCGCATCGTCCAGCCGTGTCAGCAGGTCGTCAAAGCCCATTTCCGAGCGTTTCTGCTTTTCTGACTCCAGCCGCCCGGCAATCCAGTGGCTGGCGTGGCGCAGGATGTCGGATTTGGCGCTGGGCTGGTTCTGGCTGAAATCCAGTAGCGTTTCGATGGCATCGAAGGCAGGATGATGGGGGGCAGATTCATCGCCCTTGAGAATCTTGTCGAGCCCTTTGGGCGTCTGATTCTTGAAGCCCGCGGCGCTATCGATCTTTTCGGGTAAAAGGTCGTCCGATTCCGCCCAGGCAACCAGCAAATCCCAGACCTTGATCATGGCATTCTTGCTGGCGCCATGGAGTCGCTTGCTCTTGTTCAGATCGTTCAGCAGGTCGATGACTTCGCCGCGCCACTGGCTCCAGGGTTGGGCTTTCAGGGCCTGTGACTGTTCCAGACGCTGATGGACTACCTGATCGATGGCCTGATGAACGCTGTCCGGCGGTGTGCCGAGGCTCTGGGGATCATCAATCAGGTTGCGAACCCCCTGGCGCAGATCCCCGGGGGTTTTCCAGTGGCTCAGGGCTTCGTCCATCAGCGCCGGAGGCAAGGGATAGACAAAGGTGCGCCAGTAATCCCGGGCGACTTCATCCAGCAGCTCACTCTGGTCGGTTTCCAGGGTGAGCTTGAACAGGCTACCGCTGTCGAAGGCGTGCTCGCTGAGCATGCGATTGCAGAAGCTGTGAATGGTGGACACTGCCGCCTCGTCCATCCACTCGGCCGCCAACAGGAGCTTCCTGCGGCATTCCGGCCAGCTGGCCGGATCGGGATAGCTTTCATTCCGTAGCTGGTAGATCAGTGCGGTTTCGGCGGGCGGATTAGGCTCGTCGGGTGCGTCGGAAAACACCTCCGCGGCCTGGTTGAGCCGGGTGCGGATACGGTCACGCAGTTCCTTGGTGGCGGCCTCCGTGAAGGTAACCACCAGCAGGTTGGGCGGCAGCAGGTTTTGCAGCGGGCTGTCTGACGGCTGGCCGTGGCCAAGTACCAGTCGCACGTACAGGA
>JAWWAT010000416.1:0-3473 GCA_033721635.1 Marinobacter sp.
AGCGCCTTTGGCTTGCTGGTGGACGCGCACTACCGGACCAGCCCGGCCGATCTCCGGCAGTGGTTGGACGACCCGGCTGCCCGCAGCTGGCGTGCGCGGATTGGCGACCGGACCGTCGGAGTACTCTGGTGCGCGCATGAGGGGGGCCTTTCGCAGGAGCTGGCAGAACAGGTCAGCCTGGGCACCCGCCGCATTCGCGGCCATTTGCTTCCTCAATCCCTGGCAAGCCACAGCGGCTATCCGGAAGCTGCTGTCCTGGGTGGGCTTCGGGTTGTTCGCATTGCGGTGTCAGACGACGCCAGGCGGTTGGGAATTGGTCATAGCCTGGTGGAGGCCGCACGGGCGTACACCGTCGAGCAGGGTGTTGATTACCTGGGGACCAGTTTTGGTGGCAGCGCGGACCTGCTGGCGTTCTGGCTGAGCTGCGGTCTGCATGTGGTTCGGATCGGCCTGCAACGGGAAGCGTCCAGCGGCGAATATCCGTTGCAGATGATCAGTGGCGTATCGCAGCCAGGCCTGGAGCTGGAAGGGCGTATCCGGAACCGGCTGGCCGGCCACTGGCTTACCCTGGTGCCCGACAACTGGCATGGTTTGGACCCGGAAATGCTTGCGGGGATAGCGGCCGACCTGCCTTCGGGGCCGGCGTTGGATGCTGATGATCTGCGGGATCTTCGCAATTTCGCCAATGGCCACCGGGGTTTTCAGGTGATGGTGCCCGTGTTGCGGAAGCTGAGCCAGGCGCCGGGAGTCGTGGCCTGGCTGAGGGATCAGGACACGCTGACCTTGTGGTGCCGTAGCGTGCTGCAGGGGTGCCCATGGTCCTCGCTTCAGGCAGAGAAACTGTGCCAGGGGCAAAGAGAGGGTGAGGATCACCTGCGGCTGCTGGTTCGCGATCTATTGGAAGACGGCCCGGGTTTGTGACCCGCTCGATTTAATTTCCGGCGGTGTCTGCCCAGAATGGGTCCTCAGATTCTTCCACCCTTTCACAGAGACTGTTTGTTATGGCCAAGGGAACCGGCGCCTTCCGTTTTCTGCTGATTTTACTCCCGCTTCTTGCCTTCCTGTCTGCCTGCGCCTCCAAGAGCCAGCCGGTTGCCCTCAGCCCTGAGGCCCTGGCCGAGGCAGATGCGCTGCTGATTACAGCGGCCGGGAATGGTGAAAAAAGACGCGTGGAACTGTTGTTGTCCGCGGGTGCCGATGTAAATACCAGCGACCGCCAGGGCTATACCCCGGTAATGCGGGCGGCAGAAAACGGCCACCTCTCTGTGGTCAAGGTGTTAGTGGCGGCCGGCGCCAACGTTAATGTCAGCCAGGGAGGAGAATCCCTGTTGATGAAAATAGTGGCCAATGGTGACTTGCTGACCGCGGAAAGGCTGGTGGCCGCCGGGGCCGATGTGAATTACCGGGGCAGTCACGGCCAGAGCGCGCTGGACGTCGCCCGCGCTAACAACAACCGGGATCTGGAAATGTTGCTGGTGCAGGCGGGCGCCCAGTTCTGAAGCACCGGGCTTTATTCGAGGCCCATCGGGTCGGTTTCGTCGTCCCACTCCGGCGCGAAATGGGCCTCGACCACCTCCTCAGGTACATCTGCCACAGCAGGGTAACTCCATTTCGGCTGTCGATCCTTATCGATGGCCAGAGCCCGTATGCCCTCTGCCAGATCGGGACGCCGGATGCATTCCGAGACCATCGCCAGCTCCATCCGGAACACATCCTTCAGGGACATCTGTTGGGCTTTTTTCAATTGCGTCCAAACCAGCCAGGCTGAGACCGGGCATCCGGTCCTCAGTGTGTTCATGCAAGCATGCCACCAGTCGCAGTCCACTTCGGCCGTCAGCAATTGATCGACAATCTCCGGCAGTTCATCACCGGCGCTGAGCCGGGCAATCCGCTGTTCGTGCCTGGCAAGATGGCTGGTTGGAAGGGCCCGGTAGTCCGGTGCCTGGATCTGGTTCAGTAAGCGGAACAGCCGGTTGTCGTCGGCAGCGGTCTGCCCGGTCCAGCGCTCCGACGCCAGGCGGTCGAGCAAACGTTCCCGGTCGTCCTGCAGAATGGCCATATCCGCGAGACCAACCCGAAGGGTATCGCTTACGTTCAGGCGGGCGCCGGTCAAACCCATAAACAACCCCAGTCGCCCGGGTAGCCGATTCAGGAACCAGCTGGCGCCTACGTCGGGAAACAGGCCGATGGCGATCTCGGGCATGGCCAGGGTGACATCCGGTGTTACCAGCCGATATCGGCAGCCGGCAAACACGCCAAGTCCACCGCCCATCACGACGCCGTGGGCAATGCCAAGGACAGGTTTCGGAAACCGGTGAATGCTGTAATCCATCCGGTATTCGCGGTTGAAAACCCGTGCCGGTCTGTCCTGGTCCTGGGACGTGCGCATGCTCTCATAGAGTTCCCGGATATCACCGCCGGCGCAGAAGGCTCTATCGCCCGCCCCCTGAATCACCACGATGCAGATACGATCATCGTCTGCCCAGCGGTCAAGGATTCCCTGTATCTGCTGGATCATTCGCTCGGTAAGTGCGTTGAGCGTGCCTGGGGCGTTCAGCGTCAGAACACCAATGTGGCCTTCCTGACAGGCAATTTCCTGGGCCTCTACAGACATTGAGCTTATCTCCGGAGAATTAAATCAATCTTGGATACGGAATCGAACGTACTTTCACCATAATAGCCAGAACAGAAAAGAGGACGAACGTCGAAAGGAGGTCCTTGACCTATCGCATTTGAGGTTCCCCGGCTCTGTGCTATAAGTGCTAGTCAGTTTACTGTCCGGCTTCCGAACCGGCCTGAATATCTTGAAAACGATGATGAGAGGGTAAAGACAATGAATCTGAAACACTACGTTGTTGCGGGTATTTTTGCGCTTGGCGCGGCTGTGCCTGCTGCAGTTTCTGCTGGCGACCCTGAAGCCGGTAAGGCCAAGGCAGCTGTTTGTGCTGCTTGCCATGGCCAGAACGGTATCGCCCAGATTCCCACCTATCCGAATCTGGCGGGCCAGAACGAGCAGTATCTGGTCTCTGCCCTGAAAGCCTACAAGAACAAGCAGCGGTCAGGCGGTCAGGCGGCCATCATGCAGGGCCAGGCCACTGGCCTGAGTGACACCGATATCGCCAATCTTGCGGCTTACTATGCCAGTCTGCCCGCAGACGGCGGCAAGTAATAGCCCGCTGTGTCAGCGAGGCGGCTCAGGCCGCTCCGCTGACGATGCGATAGCTCGGCCTGTAGGCGGATGACCCCGGAAGCTTCATCCGGTTCTGGGCCACAAACTGCTCCAGCATTGCTTCCAGAGGTTTGATCAGGCTCGGGTCGCCTGCAATTTCGAAGGGCCCTTTCTCCTCGACCTGTCGTATGCCAGCTTCTTTAACGTTGCCGGCAACAATGCCACTGAATGCCTTGCGCAGGTTCGCGGCAATCAGGTGCACAGGCTGGTCCCTGTGAAGCTCAAGCGCCCGCATGTTGTCGTG
>JAWWAT010000417.1:0-3466 GCA_033721635.1 Marinobacter sp.
ACATCCGACCTGGCCAACTTCCGAAAACTGCTGCTCGGCAGAATCGATCTGTTTCCGATGGATCCGGTGGTCGGTGAAGCCATGATTGCCGAACAGCTTGGCCCTGAGGCTCGAGCTCGGCTGGAGTTTCATCCCAAGGCACTGAGAAGTGCCCTTTATCATCTACTCTTCTCGAGGGACGATCCCGAAGCCGGTCGTCTGAGACGGTCGTTCGATCGTGGCTTGGCAAAACTGCGGGAAAGCGGCCGCTACCAGGAAATTATTGAAAAAGCCCTGAGAGCTCACAGCTCTTCTGCAGCGGCCGAGATACTTGAAGAAAAACTGGTGAACTGGGATGAGGATCCCAATCCCTGTGTCTAGGAGTCGCCGCCGGCTTCTTCGATCACGTTTTCGGCGTGTTTCGTTGCTAACTCCTCGAGTGTTATGTATTCGCACTCCCTTTCAGCGATAAAACCATCCGAGGAGTCTATGAGAATATTGTCATCCCGCATGAATCGGCGGCCCAGCAGCGCCGGATAAGAAAACTTGCCTCTGTCGGTCAGGGAAAACTGGGTCGTGTGGGTGGTTCCCGCGATACAGAAGTCCATCATGACCACATAGCGTTTCTGTGATGGTGCGCCTTTTCTCTTGATCAGAACCGTTCGCTCAACCGGGCGCTCCAGTTCAAGAATGACGTTATCATGTTCCAGCTCACCTTCGGTTGGCTGGTCCTGATGGTCTCCCAGCGGAATCTGGAAGCTCACCCATTCTTCACCGTCTCTTTCAAACGGTTCGATGTTTACAGCGTGCAGTGATGACGTTTTTGCGCCGGTATCCAACCTGGCTTTGAGGCGAAGGCTGGTATCCTGCATCACGATCCATTCAACGAAGCCAAGAGTTTCCGGCGGTCGCGGATCAGTTTTGCCATCGGATTCGGCCGACAAGGCCATTGTGGATGGGAAAACCAGGGCCGCAGCCAACAACGCCCTCTTAACAAACCTCATTCAATATCTCCTGCAAATTCCTGTAAATCTGGAAAAAATGACAGAAAATTCTGCTCCAGTTCATCCTGATGTGTGCGAATTTCCGTGATGATGCCGGTAAAGTTGTTTCTGAAGCGGAGCCGCCCGGCCACTCGGTCCAGCGCATAACCGATGTTCTCAAGGTCCTGGTAGGCCCCGAACCAGTCGTTCCACACCATTCTCCGGGTAACCTGTGCCATCTTGTCCGGCATTAAATGTTCTTTTTCCTGTAACTCGTTGTAAATACGACGGATAAACGCATCCTGATCAATAGCAGTGAAACGTTCCCAGTGCTTTAGCAAAAAATGGTCATAGAGGATGTCCAGCGCGACGCCCGCAAACCGGCGGCGTTGGCGGGAGAACACTTGCTTGCTGGCAAGTACATCGGGGTGGTGGTCGGTATAGCTGTCAACCGCCCGATGATGCTGAACGCCCTGCCTCACTGGAGCCGGAAGTGCCGAAAGATCGACACCCCGGGTAAAGTCACCGAGGATGCTGCCCACTCGCGCTTCTGGCGAGTCTGGCGCGAGAAAAACATGAGCCAGATGGTTCAAGCAGTCTCCCCGAGGGTCTGATTTCAGAAGTTGAACTGAATGCCGACACCCAGACCATCTATTTCGACATCACTGTCTTCATAGTAACGCATGTATTCGAGATTGCCGGACAGGTTCGGTGCAAATTCCATATTCATACCGATGCCATAGGACACATCCGATTCGTCCTCGGTGGCTTTGCCCAGGAACGAGGAGGCTTCGATTTCTACCCGCGTGAAACCGAGTATGGCGTAAGGGGTAATCGGCGATTGGTTGGCCAGGTTGAAAGTGGCGTAGCCACCAAAGAAGTTGTCGAGAGAGTAGTCAACTCGGCCTATGCGGTCGTCATCAACCCCGAAACCGCCCCGGGCCTCAATACCCAGGAAGGGGGTAGCCATCACACCTACCTTGGCAGAGAGCGTGCCTACATCGGCGTCGGCGTTGCCGCTTTCAAGGCTCACGAAGGTGTAATTCAGGCCTGTATAAAGCCCGCCTACACCAGACTTGTACATATCCTGAGCGGATGCAGTACCGGCTGCAGCCAGACCCGTGGCGAAAATAACGGCAATTGAACGTGTGTGTTTCATCGTAAAAGCTCCTTAACCGAATCGTTCGGTGTACAGCACTGAAGTTGCATCAGGCCCACGAGTTTTACCATCAGAAAGATCCGCATTTACGCGTTATTTACACCGATTTAATTCGCCGGTAATTTCAATATCCGCGCGGTGTTACCTTGCGGAAGCCCGCACCCACAGGTATTCTGACGCCGTCTCCCGGTATCAGCTGGCTCGAGCATCCATTGAGAAATCTCTACCCCGTCATTTTCATTGTCAGCGTCATGTTTGTGCTTCTGAGCATTTTCATGACATTGCCTGTCATTCTGCTTGCGGGCTCCGAAACGCCGAATGCCATGGCGTTCGCGGAATCGGCGGCGATTGCTTTTGGTCTTGGCATCCTGGGAATGGCGACTACCTATAGCAAGCCGCGGGATTTAAAGCCCCGGTTCATGTTTGTCCTTACGGTTTCGTCCTGGTTCATCATCGCGCTCTTTTCATCCCTGCCTTTCTACCTCAGTGACCTTGGAATTTCCGCCGCTGATGCTTTCTTCGAAGGTACATCGGGTATCACAACCACGGGGGCCACCGTGCTCAGCGGGCTCGACGATATGGATCGGGATCTGCTGATCTGGCGCTCGATTCTGCAGTGGATCGGTGGCATCGGGATTATCGGTATGTTCGTTGCGGTGCTTCCGTTTCTGCGCGTTGGCGGGATGCGGCTGTTTGCCACCGAGTCCTCGGAGTGGACCGATAAGGCTCTGCCCCGTATGAAAACCCTCAGCCGCGGTCTGCTGGTGGTTTACCTGGCCTTCTCGATCATAGCGGTGGTGACTTACTACTTCTCTGGTATGACGCTGTTCGATGCCTTTAACCATGGCCTCACGAGTATTGCCACCGGCGGCTTTTCCACCTCAGATCTGTCCATGGGCAAGTTCAATGATCTGATCCTGATGGAAGCCACCCTGTTCATGATCATCGGCAGCCTGCCTTTCTTCCTGTTCGTGCGCGAAATGCACGGCCAGCACGGCGTGCTGTTCAGGGACCAGCAGGTACGCCTGTTCCTGGCAATTCTGTTTTTCGTGCCCCTTTTACTGACGCTCTATCGCTGGATGGTGTCTCCCGTACCATTTGATCCCATCCACAACTACGCAGCCACCCTGTTTAACGTAACCTCCGTGGTGACCACCACGGGGTACGCGTCCGAGGATTATTCAGCCTGGGGCCCGCTGGCGTTTGTCCTGTTCTTCTTCCTGATGTTTGTTGGTGGCTGTTCCGGCTCCACCGCCGGCGGCATGAAGATTTTCCGGTTCCAGCTTTCTCTGATCATTCTGCGGGAACAGCTGATGCGACTCCTGCACCCGCGTGCCGTGCTTAC
>JAWWAT010000418.1:0-3466 GCA_033721635.1 Marinobacter sp.
AGGGCATGCTCATTGCGCCACTTCCTGAGGGCAGTCGCGGCCTGGTGCAATTGATCCAGGCTGTTGGCAACGGCGTCCGGGAGCGCTTTGATCTCATCGTCCTCCCGGCCTTCGATCAGGTTGGAGACCAGCTCGTAGCTGAGCTTGCCCTTGGACCGGATAACCGCCTGGTGAAAGCTGTAATCGCCCAGGCTGCCATCGTTGTTGACCTGCAGATCACACACCAGAGCCAGCCGCTTCACGTCTGGCATCAGTGAGCACAGGCGGGTGCTGATGCTGTCGGGTAACATCGGCAGGGGCTCGCCCGGGAAGTAAATGGCGGTGGCGCGATTGAACGCCTCCTGCTCCGCGGGGCTGTCGGTTTCGATCACAGCGGTCGGGTCGGCAATGGCGATCGACAGCGTCCAGCCGGTGGCGTTGGGTTCGGCCAGCAGGGCGTCGTCCATGTCCTGAGTACCCGGGCTATCGATCGTCACATACGGGCGGCCCGTGCGATCTTCGCGGCCGGCTTCCCGGGATTCAATATCGCTTTCACCAAGGCTGTCGGCTTGTGTGCGGACCGCGTCCGGCCAGGTGTCGGCCAGGTCAAAGGTAGCCAGGGTGAAAGAGCGTTCAATTCCGGGTTCTCCTGCCTTGCCGATGACCCGCAGTACCTTGGCCTGGCCCTTGCCGTCCTTGATCGGATGCTTGTGAATCTGGCAGTAAAGGTAATCGTCCTGCTGGGCGTTCATTCGTTCCTTGGGGGGAATGAAGATCCAGCGGTTGATGCCCGGCGTCTCGGGCACCACGAAATGCCCTTTGCCTTTTACCAGATAACGGCCGACAAAGGTGTTCAGGCGCGTTTCCAGCAGTTCGTCTACCACGCCCTGGGTTTTGCCTTTCTCAACTTCCTGCTCGGTGACATTCACTCGGTCCCCGGGCAGCACTTTCTGCATTTCTTCGGGTGGGAGGAAAACATCCCGGCCCTCGTCCAGCGCCACGAAACCGAAGCGGCCATTGGTGGCTTTGACGGTACCCGGGAAGACCACTTTGTTGTCCTTGATATCCGATTTCAGCTGGCGCAACTGGCTGAGGGCGTCGGCATTGAGCATGAAGTAACCTGGCTGGTAAAAGATGAATGATGGGGCGGAGTATAACGGTTATGGCGGTATGAGTCAGACCTGTTACGCGGGGTTAATCTCCGGGTCTTCCGAGGTGGTGATACGAACCCGGTTGCGCCCCTCATCCTTGGCCTGATAAAGGGCCCGATCCGCCTGACGAAGAATGGTATCGGTACTGTCGCCCGGCCGAGCATAGTAGCCACCGACACTGACGGTGACTTGGGTTCCGGTTTTGCGGCTTTCCTGTTCCACGGATTCCCGGATGCGGAGGGCGATACGGTTCAATGTCTCTGGATCACAGGGCGACAACAGAACCACAAACTCGTCTCCACCCCAGCGCCCCGGATGGTCGTAGGGGCGAACGCCGGCTTTCAGCCACAGGGCAACCCGACACAGGATCTGATCGCCGGCCTGATGGCCCAGGTTGTCGTTGATGCTCTTGAAATGGTCGATGTCCAGCCAGATCACCCCAAAGCCGGTTTCCTGGCGACGGGCCCGCTGGATTTCCTCATCCAGTACCTCGTCCAGGCCGCGACGGTTTTTCAGGCCGGTCAGGGGATCAATTCGGGCCAGCCGGTTCAACTCATCCGTTCTCTGCGCGACTTTTTCCTCGAGTTCCCGGGTTGAGTGACCGAGGGTCTGGGTCATTTTCTCGAAATGATCGGCCAGCCAGCCGATTTCATTATCCGGTTTATCCAGCCGCGGCAGGTCGAAGCTACCTTCCCGAACCTTTTCAACAGCGTGCTCCAGGCTCATGATGGGCTTGAGAATCCGGGACTGGATAATCAGGTGGAACAGCACCAGTGTGACCAGAAGTGTGCCCAGGAATACCGCCACCAGAGGCCACAGATAGCTGGTTGGCAGGAGGGTATTGAGGTCAAGCAGGGTGATCTCAAACCAGCCAATGGCCGGGAGGAAGGCAACGCCGGCCAGGTGCTTTCGGCCATCCACGGTCACAAAGCCGCTTTCCACCTGGCCCGCCTGGTCGCTCCGCTTCTTGAGAAGCTGCAGCATACC
This sequence comes from Marinobacter sp., assembly GCA_033721635.1. Lineage (GTDB taxonomy): Bacteria > Pseudomonadota > Gammaproteobacteria > Pseudomonadales > Oleiphilaceae > Marinobacter. Next base: position 2,118 of record JAWWAT010000418.1, read on the forward strand.
GAGGATCTGCTGCTTGTCCTGGGGATCATCGAACAGCAGATCGACGGTGTTCTTCTGGCCTTCGGGTTTGATGATGCTGGCGAAGTCGATGTAGTTCCGGTCGCGGTAGAGCTGGATGGCGCCGTTGTAATCCACGAACAGGGTGGTGATGCCCTCCTGACCGATGTCGACAATATCCTGCAGGAAAGCGTCCAGGCTCAGACCGGTACCGACCATGCCGACAATTTCGCCGGCCTCATCGCGCATCAACACATCGATCCAGAGTTTGGTAACACCCAGCTCGGTATCCGGATTCACGTTGAGATGGAAGTCGCGACCTTCCTCAATGAGCTGGAAGAACCAGGCGTCATCGGGTTTTTCTTCATCGAGAACATACCGGAACTGGTTGCCAGCGTATTCGTTCCCTTCGTTGTTGTAGTAATAGTGACCATTCTGGACGAGGGCAACGAAGTAGTTGTTGTCCCTGAAATTGGAACGAAAGCTCTCCATCTGGCGGATGGCTTCCGATTTGAGCGTCGCGTCATCCGGATTGGCGGCCCAGTTGATCAGGGCAGACGAGCTTGCCATTTGTTTGGCCAATCCTATTTCCCGCTCCAGGGATTGGAGCAGGCGGGCGCTGTCGTAGCGCACCTGTATTTCCGCGACCTGTTGGCCCCAGCGTTCGATGATGCTCTCGGACAGCTCCCGATAGGCCAGCCACGAAGCCACAGAAGCCACGATGATGAGACTGGCGGCCAGACCAAGGATGCGGGTTTTAAGACTCAACGAGTATCCCTCTCGGATTTTCCGGGTTTCTGGGCGCCAATGATAGAACACTGGTTAACCAGAGTGTAGGAAAAACAGACAGGGAAAGGTGTAAACCGGAAGGAAAAAGCGGCTGAAAGAGCCGGTAAATACCGGCCCTTGCCTGGTGATTCCCGTTAATTATGCTCGGAAAAGATGCGGGTCTGTCCTGCCTCGTTAAACAAGATGACCTTGTAATGATCTTTCCGGTCTCCCACTTCCATGCCGGGAGATCCCATGGGCATACCGGGCACGCTCAGACCCGTTGCCTGGGGCGCTTCGCTGATCAGGCGCTTGATGTCGTCGGCCGGCACATGGCCTTCGATGACATAATCGCCGACAAAGGCAGTATGGCAACTGCCAAGACCGGCAATCAGGCCCGCATCGGCCTTGATCCTGCCCATATCGTTGGTATTGGTCGCCTCCACCTCGAAGCCGTTTTCCTCCAGGTGATCAATCCAGTCATCACAGCAGCCGCACGTGGGGGATTTGTAGACGTGGATACTCTGGGCGGCGCCCGCAGCCAGCGCCGTGGTGCTGAATCCCAGGGCTGCCATCAGGCCAAG
>JAWWAT010000419.1:0-3437 GCA_033721635.1 Marinobacter sp.
CCAGTGAATGTTATGGGGCTGGAATTCCCGAACCCGGTGGGACTGGCAGCGGGTCTTGATAAAAACGCCGATCATCTCGATGCGCTTGGCGCCCTGGGCTTCGGGTTTATTGAGGTGGGTACGGTCACGCCCCTGGCGCAGCCCGGAAACCCCAAGCCGCGAATGTTCCGGTTGCCGGAACACCAGGCCATCATTAACCGCATGGGCTTCAATAATGAGGGACTGGATCATCTGCTGGCACGGGTGGATAACCGTCGTTACAGAGGTGTGCTCGGAATTAATGTGGGCAAAAACAAGGATACCCCCAACGATCAGTCCGAGTCGGATTATCGAAAGGGGATATCCGCTGTTTACACCCGGGCCGATTACATCACGGTGAATGTATCCTCGCCCAACACCCCTGGGCTAAGGGATCTGCAGTTTGGCGATTCCCTGAAAGGTCTGCTCGAAGCGATCAAGGATGAACAGCTCAAGTGTGAGAAACAACACGGTCGGTACGTGCCGGTGGCGGTAAAGATAGCTCCGGACATGGATGATGACGGTATCCGCTTTGTGGCATCGGCATTGCGGGAGACGGGGCTGGATGGCGTCATTGCCACCAATACAACCATCAGCCGTGATGCCGTGGCGGGTCACGCGCATGCAGATGAAGCAGGTGGCCTCAGCGGTGCGCCGGTTCGGGAAGCCTCTCTCAGGGTGATAAAAGGGCTTTACGCCGAGCTGGGGGAGTCCCTTCCGATTATTGGCGTGGGGGGTATTACCGACGGCGAGAGTGCGGCAGAGAAAATCCGGGCCGGGGCCAAGCTGGTCCAGATTTACACCGGGTTTATATACCGCGGGCCGGGACTGATAAAGGAAGCGGTCGAAGCGATCCGGCAGGTGAAGTGATTTGCCATGCCCCAGAACGAAGGTGGGCCCGCTTAGCGGGCCCGAGCGGGGAATGAACCCCGTGGCGCTTCATCGCATGGTATGGGGCGGGAGGCCCCATTTGGGTTGCTCTGAGTACTGCGTCAAATTGTGTAGAAAAAAGATCAGATTAAGAATCGGGGTTAGTTAAGGCGTCACGCCGTCGTAACGTTAGCCAGTTTGTGGATGCCGGATACGCCGGTCATGCCCTCCCATTGATCTGTGCGGCCTTCTCGCCACCCGTTCAGCCATTCCTGGCGAACTTCCGCCTGTTCAATCGGGCAGCTGTCTTTGGATTTTCCGGACACGCCAGCGAGATAACCCCGCTTGAATGCACGAGCGTACATGTCTCTTTTCTGTCTTTTCATGCCGTTCCTCACTGATGGATTAACAGAACAAGCGTGTACACGTCTGCAGTGGCTGCGACAAGTGTTACCCGCTCCGGGATAACCCACTATTGTCAGCTCAAGCCAGAGCAGTCAGGATCCTGTTAACGGAAGGCTTGTTACCTTCCGGAACGACGCGTCAATTACAAGGTAAGTCGAACCTTGCGCGGATGTACACTAATTATTTCATCTATGTGACGCTTTTTTTATAGTTATGTGAACTAAAAAAATACCGCCAATTTCGGAACGGCCAGTATTCCGGAAACTTACCAACAGTCTTTGCTGAACCAGGAGTTGAACTTGTCCAAATCTGTCTTTTTCGTAACCTGCCCGAAGGGAGTGGAATACCTTCTGGCGGACGAGCTCAGCACGTTTGGCTTGGAAACCGTGCGTAACGCGCCGGCCGGAGTCTGGGTAGAGGGCTCTCTGGAAGGTGGCTACCGCGCGTGCCTCTGGTCGCGCCTGGCCAACCGCGTGATCCTTCACATTGACGAAGTGGATGCCAACAGCGGCGATCAGCTCTATGACGGCGTTGTGCACATGGACTGGCAGCAGCATATCCCGGTGCATGGCAGCTTCCGGGTGACTTTCCTTGGTCAGAATGAGGCCATCCGCAACACGCAATATGGTGCTCAACGGGTCAAGGACGGCATTGTGGATCGGTTTCAGGCCAATGGCGGACCGCGGCCGTCGGTGGACGCCAAAAACCCGGATGTCATTGTCTCCGCCCGACTCAATCGTGGCCGTTTGTCCCTGGGCATTGATTTGAGCGGGCACAGCCTGCACATGCGCGGCTATCGCACGGATCAAGGCATAGCACCACTGAAAGAAAACCTGGCTGCCGCATTGCTGATGCGCGCAGGCTGGCCCGAAATTGCCGCGGCCGGCGGCGATTTCGTGGACCCGATGTGCGGTTCCGGCACCCTTGTGGTTGAAGCTGCCATGATGGCCCTGGACATGGCGCCCGGCCGCAAGCAGGAACGGTTCGGCTTCGAGAAATGGCCGGGCCATCAGCCCGAGCTCTGGTTGTCGCTACGCCAGGAAGCTGAGCGCCGGGCCCATGAGGGGAAACAGGGTAGAATCCCGAGGCTGGCGGGCTTCGACCAGGACAACCGGGTTATCGCAACGGCCTGGAGAAACATTCAGAGAGCGGGACTTGAGAGCGTTGTCCACGTTGAAGCCCGCGCGGTCGACGCGCTGGAGCTGGAGGGTGACTGGTCCGATCGGGGGCTGGTGCTGACCAACCCGCCATACGGTGAGCGTTTGAGTGAACGCAGAGAGCTGGGTGCGCTCTACCAGGCGCTGGGTGACGCGGTGAAACGCGTGGTTCCGGGGTGGCGGCTGGGGGTGTTCACCGGCGCGCCGGAATTCGGTAAGTCCATCGGATTGAGAAGCTACAAGCAATATCGCCTGTTCAACGGCAAGCTGCCGGCCCAATTGCTGTTGTTCGAAATTGATGATGTGAGCGCCATGACCCCGAGGGCCCCGGATATTCCCGGTGAGGTTACCCCTCGTATTACCAACGAAGAACGTGCAGCCATGCTGCGCAACCGCCTCAAGAAGAATATGAAGAGCATTGGCCAATGGGCAAGAAAGCAGGGCATTGGGTGCTACCGTCTTTACGATGCAGATATGCCCGAGTTTGCCCTGGCGATCGATATCTACGAGGGGCGGGTTCATGTGCAGGAGTACGCGGCCCCGAAATCGGTGGACGATCGCTCCGCGCGTGAACGTCTGGCGGAAGCCCTTGCGGTCATCCCCGAGGCACTGGGAGTGGAGCGGGAGGATATGGTCTGCAAGCAGCGCCAGCGGCAGACCGGCACCAATCAGTACGAGAAACAGTCGGCCAGTGGCGAATTTTTCAAGGTTCACGAACATGGTTGTGTGTTGAAGGTGAACCTGAAGGATTACCTGGATACCGGTCTGTTTCTGGATCACCGACCGGTGCGGCACTGGATTCAGCAGCACGCGGCCAACCAGCGATTCCTGAACCTGTTCTGCTATACCGGGGCGGCCACTGTTCACGCCGTGGTTGGAGGCGCTAGCCGCTCACTCAGCCTGGATATGTCAAAAACCTACGTCGGCTGGGCCGAGGAAAATCTGGCCCTGAACGGCGCCGATCCCAAGAAGCACCGAGTCGAGCAG
>JAWWAT010000420.1:0-3431 GCA_033721635.1 Marinobacter sp.
CAAACCTGTCTCAGATCAAACCCGCCCCCTTGCGGTTTGCACCGTCGATACTAGACTCAGAACTGTCTGTCGGCCTCACCACAGGGAGTCGTGGCCATGGAGTTCCATACCCTCGACGGCAATGAAGCGGTGTCCTCGGTGGCCTACCGCCTGAGCGAAACCGTTGCCATCTATCCGATTACCCCCGCCTCGGTGATGGGCGAACACGCTGATGACTGGGCAGCGCTGGGCAAACCCAATCTCTGGGGGCAGGTTCCCAGTGTGGTGGAGATGCAGTCCGAGGCCGGTGCCGCCGGTGCGATGCACGGGGCACTGCAGGCCGGTTCCCTGGTGACAACCTTCACCGCCTCCCAGGGGCTGCTGCTGATGCTGCCCAATCTTTATAAAATTGCCGGTGAGCTGTCGCCGTTCTGCATGCATATTGCCGCCCGCAGCATTGCCACCCACGCCCTGTCTATCTTCTGCGACCATTCCGATGTGATGAGCGCCCGCGGTACCGGGTTCGCCCTGCTGGCGTCGGGATCGGTTCAGGAAGCCCAGGACATGGCCGCCATCGGCCACGCCGTCACCCTGGAAAGCCGGGTGCCAGTGATGCATTTTTTCGACGGCTTCCGCACCTCCCATGAGATTTCCAAGATCGCCGCCCTGAGCGATGACGATCTGAGGGCTTTGGTGCCCCATGAAGGATTGGAGACACACCGAAGCCGCCGGATGACCCCGGACCGGCCGGTAGTTCGGGGCACCTCCCAGAATCCGGATGCCTTCTTCCAGGCCCGGGAGGCCATCAACCCCTTCTATCAGGCGTTTCCGGACAAGCTGGAGGCCGTGATGGAGCGGTTTGCCGGCATTACCGGGCGACAATACCGGTTGTTTGATTATGTCGGCCACCCCGAGGCCGACCGGGTGGTCGTCCTCATGGGGTCCGGGGCCGAATGCGCCCATGAGACGGTGGAGTGGCTGCTGGAGCAGGGCGAGAAGGTCGGGGTGCTCAAGGTGCGCCTCTTCCGGCCCTTTGCTACAGACCGTTTCCTGAGCGCTTTGCCGGAGACCGTCGAGCACCTGGCAGTATTGGACCGCACCAAGGAACCCGGCGCCCAGGGCGAGCCCCTGTTGCTGGAAGTCAGCGGTGCCTTGATGGAGGCTTACAGCCGGGGCGATCGCAAGCTGCTGCCCCGGGTGATCGGAGGGCGCTATGGGCTGTCCTCCCGGGAATTTACGCCGGCCATGGTCTGTGCCGTTTTTGACGAACTGAACGCCGAAGCGCCGAAAACCCGCTTCACCGTCGGCGTACGGGACGATGTCAGCCATCTCTCACTGGACGTGGACAGCGAGCTGGATATTGAATCCCCGAAAACCCGCCGTGCGCTGTTCTTCGGTCTGGGCGCCGATGGCACCGTCAGCAGCAACAAGGCCAGCATCAAGATTCTGGGCGAGGGCACGGAGCTATTTGCCCAGGGCCATTTTGTTTATGACTCCAAGAAATCCGGCGCCACCACGGTATCCCACCTGCGGTTCGGGCCGCTGCCCATCCGCTCCAGCTACCTGATCAACAAGGCCCAGTTTGTGGCCATTCATGCGCCCCAGTTCCTGGAGCGATTTGATGTGCTGGAACACGCCGCCGAGGGCGCCACAGTGCTGCTGAACGTGCCCTGGCCAGAAAACGAGGTCTGGGACCGGCTATCGGTGGAGGTCCAGCGTGTGCTGGTCGAGCGCAAGGCCCGACTGTTTGTGATTGATGCCGCCGAGGTGGCGGAAAAAGCGGGGCTGGAACGGCGGATCAACACGGTCATGCAGGTCTGCTTCTTCGCCCTGGCGGATATCCTGCCCCGGGAAGAGGCCATTGCCCACATCAAGGAATCCATCCGCAAGACCTGGGGCCGTCGCGGGCCGGAAGTGGTGCGCCGCAACGTGGAAGCGGTGGATTCGGCGCTCGACAACCTGCATGAAGTAATGGTGCCGGATAAGGTAACGGGCACCCGCACCCGACCACCGAGGGTGCCGGAAGATGCGCCGGACTTTGTCCAGAAAGTCACTCGCCTGTTGCTGGAAGGGCAGGGGGATAAACTGCCGGTCAGTGCGTTCCCGCCAGACGGAACCTGGCCAACCGGCACCAGCCAGTATGAAAAGCGGACCATCGCCCTGGAGATCCCCATCTGGGAGTCCGACCTGTGTGTGCAGTGCAACTTCTGCGCGATGATCTGCCCCCACACGGCGATCACAAGCAAGGTGTTCGAGCCCGAAGCGGTCAAAGAGGCGCCGGAGGCGTTCGAGGTGGTGCCGGAAACCCACACCTCGGAACTGGAGGGCCTGGATTACCGCATTCAGGTGGCCCCAGATGACTGCACCGGCTGTGGCTTGTGTGTCGAGGTTTGTCCGGCAAAGGACCGGACCCAGCCAAAGCGCAAAGCCATAAACATGCAGCCCATCGAGCAGCACCGTGAGGTGGAAGCGGAGAACCTGGCGTTCTTCCGGAGTATTCCGGATGTGCCCAGAGACCGCATCCCCCGCGACTTCAAAGCCCTGCCGCTTCTGATTCCGCTGTTCGAATATTCGGGCGCCTGTTCCGGTTGCGGTGAAACACCCTATATCCGTCTGCTGACTCAACTGGTGGGCGATCGGCTGCTGATTGCGAACGCCACCGGTTGTTCCTCGATCTACGGTGGCAATCTGCCAACCACGCCCTACACGGTGAATGCCGACGGCCGGGGGCCCACCTGGAACAATTCATTGTTCGAAGACGCCGCAGAACTGGGCCTGGGTATGCGCCTGGGGCTGGACAAGCTTGTCGGCCGGGCCCGGCAGTTGCTGGACGCAGTGCAGGGTCAGTTGCCCGGGGGGCTTTATACGGACCTGACCACTCCCTGCACGACAATCGATGAAACCGCCATGGCGTCCCGGCGCGCCGCCATCGAGCAGCTCTGTAGCTGGCTGACGGACCAGGAGGGGCCGGAGGCCCGGGAACTTGAAAGTCTTGCCGACGAGCTCTGCCCGAAGAGCGTCTGGGTGATTGGCGGTGACGGCTGGGCCTATGACATTGGCTACGGCGGCCTGGACCACGCCCTGGCCTCGGGCCAGAATCTGAAACTGCTGGTGTTGGATACCGAAGTCTATTCCAACACCGGCGGGCAGCAGTCCAAGGCTACGCCGATGGGTGCCATCGCCAAGTTTGCCTCTGCCGGCAAGGCCACCCGCAAGAAGGATCTGGGCCTGTTGGCCATGAGTTATGGTCATGTTTACGTGGCTCAGATCGCCATGCAATCCCACAGCAACCACACCACCAAGGCCCTGCAGGAAGCTGAGAGCTTCGACGGCCCGGCACTGATTATCGCCCACAGCCCCTGCATTGCCCACGGTTACGACCTGGTGCACTCCCCGGCACAGCAGAAACGGGCGGTGGACAGCTGGGCCTGGCCGCTGTACCGGTTCGACCC
>JAWWAT010000421.1:0-3409 GCA_033721635.1 Marinobacter sp.
CACAGCCTGCATGAGGGCGAAGCCAGGGAACTGATGAACCAGCTGGTTTCAGCCATTCGGCACCGGACCATCCGCGGTGCCTGAGGTTGCCATTTGTCCAATGCAGAGAGGATCAGACGGTGACTTTCCTGAGGGTTTCTGTCTGCAAACGCTGCAGGTACTCAGTGAACTCGACAGGGAAAGCCTGCGCCGATTCCAGCGCCCTGAAGCGCTTCGGCAACGCTGCCAGGGCCTCGTGGGATCTGATCACCTGGTCATCAAGAGAGATTGGAAAACCGGGTAGCAACGCCCCGTTCTCCATAACGGTTTCCAATAACGGTGACCCGCTGATCTGCTCATCAATGCCGGCAATAATGTCCCCACTGGCCAGTCCATTGCCTTCGTACTGCCGGAATACCTGTTTTGCGCCAGGCCAGGAGGTTTTGCCCGAGGAGTTTTTCATCTTCGGTTCACCCGCGTATTCCGTTAACTTGTACGCCAGTTCAATTGCGGGCGCATCGTTTGCTGCGCCGATGGCGGTACCAACACCAAAACCATCAATCGGAGCGCCCGCCTGCCGAAGAGCGGCAATACGGTATTCGTCCAGACCGCCGCTGGCCAGAATCTTGATATCATCGAAGCCAGCCTCGTCCAGTATTCTCTGGCAATCCCTCGCCTCCTGTTCCAGGTCTCCGGAATCGAGCCGGATTCCACCAATGTGGACACCGGGTTCATCGTTCAGCCACTCAACAATTCGCCGCACTGCCCGGCGAGTATCGTAGGTATCCACAAGCAGAGTCGTGCCCGGGTAAAGCCGCGCATACACCTTGAATGCCTCCATTTCGTCCGGGTAAGCCTGGACAAAACTGTGGGCCATGGTACCGCTCACCTCCAGCCCGTAATCCAGTCCTGCGAGAATGTTGCTGGTGCCGGATAGTCCCGCGAGGCGATAGGCTCTCACGCCCCGGTGGGCAGAGTCGAGGCCATGCATTCGTCGCATGCCGAAATCCACGACGGGACAACCGTCAGCGGCAAACACCAGGCGCACTGCCTTGGAGGCCAGCACCGATTCAAGATGAACGTAGTTCATGACAAGACTTTCAAGAACCTGCGCCTCGGCTATCGGTGCACTGACTTCCAGAATAGGCTCCTGCGGGAACAACGGCGTTCCCTCTGCTACTGCACGGATACTGCCACTGAAACGAAAGTCCCGGAGCCATTCCAGAAATTCTGGCTGGAAGCGATCAAGCTGACGCAACCTTTCGATATGCTCGCCGGTGAACCGCAGTTGCTCGATGAGCTCGGCGATGTTCTGTTGGCCACAGGCGAGGACGAAATTTCTGTTCTCAGGCAATTCTCTGAAAAACAGGCTAAAAACTGCGGTGTCAGCCATGCCTTCGGCCCAGTAGGCCTGAGCCATGGCCAACTCGTACAGATCCACCATCAGGGGAAGATCGTCCTGTCTAATCAAAACTTCTCCTCGCATTATCCGACAGATTCACCGTATGGTTGCGCCCGCTGCACGGAGCTCTTCGAAAACCTTGGCGGCACCTTCCTGATCCACTGCGCGGGTGCCGTCTGTAATCAGCTCGGTATCAAAGCCGCATTTCAATGCATCCAGCACCGTGGCCCGAACACAGACGTCCAGAGCCAGACCCACGATTCTGAGTTGTCGGATACCGTGACGATCCAGAAAGGTGTCAAGCTGGGTTCCGTCGAACGCCGAATAGGCATCGGTATCAAAACCCGTGCCCTTGCTGACCCGGACCGCCTTATCTGGCAGCTGCATGTCGGGATGAAACGCCGCTCCATCGGTATCCTGAATGCAGTGGGGTGGCCAGGGACCGCCTCTTTCCTCAAAGCTGGCATGGTCGACGGTATGCCAGTCGCGGCTGGCGATGATCATCTGACCAGCTTCCGAGGCTTCAGCAATCAGGCTATTCACCACCGGCATGATTTTGCTGGCATCCGGCACAGCCAGACTTCCGCCTTCACAGAAATCATTCTGGATATCCACGAGTAACAAGGCGCTTTTGGTATCGGACATGTTGTACCTCCCGGACAACCATCCTCAAAAGATTTAGCTGTTGGCGATACGGAATCCTACTTTCATAACAACCTGGTAGTGGCCAACCTTGCCATCAACGATATGGCCGCGGGTTTCGGTGACCTCAAACCACTCCATGTTGCGAACGCTATTGCCACACTCCTCAAGTGCATTCTCAATGGCGTCTTCGATGCTTTTCTTTGAAGACCCGACAATTTCCACTTTTTTGTACACGTGATGGTCAGACATAAAAGCCTCCTGAAATTGCAGTTTGTACCTCTGAGCCTAGAAGACAAGCTTCTTCCCGGCAAACCACAGGCAGGCCTGCGCCTCATCCGCTTACCAACAGGCGGCGTATCTGTACCCTATAATCAAAGCAGTAATCCGGAACTTTCTGTCACTCACAGAGTCCCGTTTATCCCACGCTTCGGACTGAGTTCATGAAACGATTGTTCAAATACACTGGCTGGTTCCTCGGTGCCGCACTCCTGCTGCTGTCGGGCCCGATTCTGCTTGCCACCAGCGGCAGCCTTCAGGGTGCCGAGAGCTGGCACACAGCGACACGGGAAAGTGCCCGAATTGCCCCGTTGCCAGAGCAGGCCCAGCAAGCCATCGTTCAGGTATACGGCGCCCGTGCCTGGAGTTGGCGGGGTTACTTCGCCGTCCATACGTGGATCGCCACCAAGGAAAAAGGGGCCAGCCACTATCGGGTTCATGAGGTGACCGGCTGGCGCAGCTACGTGGTAAATTCCCGTCCGGGAGAGCCAGACAGGCACTGGTACGGCGCAAAACCTCAACTCTATGCCGATATCCGGGGCGAAGAGGCCGAAAAGCTGATTCCCGATATTTACCAGGCGGTAGAGTCTTACCCCTACCCGACCGAGTACGAAGCCTGGCCAGGACCTAACAGCAATACCTTCGTGTCCTGGGTGATACGGGAGGTTGAGGGCCTTGATGTGGCTTTGCCGAACCACGCGATCGGCAAGGACTACCTCGGCGACAGATTTGTCGCAGAGGTTCCGGGTGGCGCGGGTTACCAGGTCTCACTGGGTGGGTACTTTGGCGTGCTGGCGGGTATTCGGGAAGGCCTGGAGCTAAATCTTCTGGGCCTTTCCTTCGGTATCAACCCGCTGGCTTTGGGGATCAAACTACCAGGCATCGGCGAATTAGCGCTAAGAAACCCCAACCCGATGGCTGAAAATTCCCCTTAGGTTCGGGAAACAGGCGGGCAGGGCCTCCCAAAAATGTGCGGAGCCAGGGATGGCGGAGCCAAGCGTACAGGGATGTATTCACAGCGTTTTTTTGGGAGGCCCTGGCCGCCTGTTTCATGCTCCGAGGCTGAAAATCAAAGACTGGCAAACTCCAGATACCGACTCGCCGCCC
>JAWWAT010000422.1:0-3406 GCA_033721635.1 Marinobacter sp.
AGTGACGGGTATTGGTGTCCCGGACGTTTACCGGGTGAATGAAAACGAACTCGAAATCACCGCCATACAATCGTCAGGTGCCTCGGATCGGGCTCGCGAGGTGCTGGGTGAAGGGCTGGCCAGAATGCATGCTCTGTGTCAGAAGAACTACGGCTGGGGACGGGACAATTACATTGGCCTGTCACCGCAACCCAATCGCTGGTGTGACAGCTGGGGTGAGTTCTTTGTTCGGGACCGTCTCGGTTACCAGGTCTCACGTGTCCGCGATGGGGGCCAGAGGGACCGTTTCCAGAAGGTTCTGGATGAGCACGGGAGCACGCTGATTGAGTGGCTGAATGCCCATTGTGAGCATCCGAGCCTTCTCCACGGCGACCTCTGGAATGGCAATGTACTCTATGGCGCTGACGGCCCCTGGCTGATTGATCCGGCTGTTTACTGCGGTGACCGGGAGGCCGATATTGCCATGACCCAAATGTTTGGCGGCTTTGGGGAGGCGTTCTACCGGGCCTACGACGCGCACTACCCACGAACAGCGGTGTATGGCACCAAGCGGGAGGTCTACAACCTCTACCACTATCTGAACCACTACAACCTCTTCGGCGGCGGATACCTTGGGGGATGCCAGGCGGGGTTTGCTGTCGTCGAGTCTGTCGGGCGCGGCGAGGCCTAGATCAAATCTGCGCTGCGAAGCACAAACACCCCCAGAGTCACGGTAATACTCGCCAGCAGGGTGGTCAGCGCAATGATATTGGCCGCCAACCGGTCATTACCGCCCAACGCCTTAACCATCACGAAACTGGCCGCCGCGGTCGGGCTGGCGAAGAACAGGAACATCAGGCCCAGCTCGGAACCCCGAAAACCAGCCAGCCACGCTGCGGCTGTGCAGAGCGCCGGCAATATCACCATCTTGAACAGGCTGGACCCCAACGCCGTTTTGCTGTCGCTGCGGATAGCGCTCAGGGAAACCGTGGCGCCAATGCACAGCAGTGCCAGGGGCAGGGTGAGCGAGGCAAAGTAATCGCCGCTCGTCATGACCCAGCCCGGCAGCGTGATATCCAGGGCGGCGAAGGGAATCGCCACGAAGACAGCCAGGATGAGCGGGTTGCGGACTATGTCGTGGAAGATCTTCGTCCAATCCGTTGTTTGCCCCGGCTGATAGGCGACCAGAACGATCACGGAAAGAATGTTGTAGGAGATGATCACCAGGCCAAGCAGGATGCCACCCGCCGACAGGCCGAAGTCTCCGTAAAGATTGGCGGCCAGTGCCAGGCCGACGATCCCGCAGTTGCCCCGAAAGGCCCCCTGCACATAGACCCCGCGATCTTCCCGAATCACGCGCCAGCGGGCCCAGAACCAGGTGATGGCAAAACTCCCCAGGGTCGCGCCCAGGTAAAACACCAGAAGCCCGGGATTGAAGGCGGTATCCAGGTCGGCCCGAATGATGCTCAGAAACACCAGGGTCGGAAGGGTGGCTTTGAACACCAGAGCCGACGCGGTATTCACAAACGCGTTGTCGATCCAGCCAATCTTCCGAAGTCCCAGGCCAATAAACACCATAGCAAACACGGGCAGTGTGGTTTCCATGGTTTGCAGGAACAGATCGATCAGGGTCATCAAGGGTGGCCGTTGGGTCGAGAGGAGCGAAGAGATTCACCAGGATTATAAGCGGGGAGAAAGCTAGGATGCTATGGGAATACCACGAAGGTATGGGGCGGAGAGGGTAAATGTTAAAAAATCAGGGCCCCGTAGGGCCCTGTAACAGGTTCAGGCTTTCAGCTGGTCGCCAACTGGCAAACGCCTGATTCGTTTACCGGTTGCCGCATAGATCGCATTGCACAGCGCTGGCGCTACCGGCGGCAAGCCAGGTTCACCAACGCCGCCCATGGCCTCGTCCGGGTTGTCGACCAGATGGACCCGAAGTGTTTTCGGGGCATCCGGCATGCGGGGGATCAGGAACTTGTCGAAGTTACCCTGCTGCGCCACGCCGTCCTCAAAAGTGACCTCGCTTTGCAGCGCGATGCCAATGCCCATCACGATAGCGCCCTCCAGCTGGGAACGAATCCGCTCTGGATTGGCCTGCGGGCCGCAATCGAAAGCAATGTCGGCGCGGTGGATGGTAAGCTCACCCTCGTCATCCACTTCCACGTCAAACACGATCGCGGTGTAGGAAACAAAGCTGTGGTGAAAGGCCAGACCCAGCCCGCGATTCTTACCCGGGGATTTGCCCCAGCCGGCTTCACTGGTCGCCCGCTCAATCACGTTGCGCATGCGGCCGATGTCGATGGGGTAGAGATCCGGATCTTCCCCATAGTTCCAGCCGTCACCCACGGTCAGGTTGTGAATCTCCCGGTCCGGGCCGAGCAGGTCGAGAACGTAATCCCGATGGTCCTTGCCGGCCGCCACAGCCATTTCATGGGCAAAGCTCTGGATCGCCCAGGCGTGGGGCAGGTTATAGACCGAGCGGAACCAGCCAATTCGCACATGGGCGGGTGCCGGCGGGTTTTCCAGCCTCAGGGCGGGCACCGAGAACGGCATGGTGTTAAAGCCCATGCCCAGTTCAAACTCACCCTTGTGCTTCGGGTCGGGCGCGAACAGCGAGCCGATACTGGGTGACAGAGTTCGGTGTAGCCAGCCTGTGGCCTGGCCATTATCGTCCAGCCCGGCCTCCAGATAATCGACAGACACGGCGTGGAAGTAGGCGTGGTGAATATCGTCTTCCCGCGACCACTGGAGCCTCACGGGCCGGCCCTTGAAGGCTTGGGCGATACTGGCCGCCTCAATGGCAAAGTCCGGTTTCGATTTGCGCCCGAAACCACCGCCAAGCAGGGTAACGTGAACGGTGACATTCTCCGCATCCAGGCCCAGTCGGCCGGCGACGGTATCGCGGGTTGCCTGCGGGTTCTGGACCGGCGCCCACACGTCGGCCTTGCCGTCCTTGATTTGAACGGTCGCCACCGGAGGCTCCATGGGTGCCTGGGCCATATGGGGCATGTAGTAGGTGGCGGAGACTCGCTCGCTGGCATTCTTCAGAGCTGTGTCCAGGTCGCCATGCTGGCGGACCACCTTGCCTGGCTGTTGGGCCGCTTTTTCCAGGGATTCGCGATAAGCGGGGGACGTGTAGCCGGCGTTGTCTCCGGCAGGCTCCAGATTCCAGTCAATCTTCAGTGCTTTCCGTCCCTCCATGGCGGCCCAGGTGTTGGAAGCCACCACGGCAATCCCACCGAGAGGGCTGAAGCCGGCGGGCTGGCCAGTACCCTCAACCTTCATTACTTTCTCTACGCCGGGCACCTTAAGGGCTTCGGTATCATCGAAGCTGGCGACGGTTGCGCCATAAACGGGTGGGCGTGCAATCACGGCATAGAGCAGGTTCTCAAACGGCACATCTGCGCCATACACCGCTTTACCG
>JAWWAT010000423.1:0-3404 GCA_033721635.1 Marinobacter sp.
CCGGTCGCGAGCTCTGATGCCAGGTGGTCTGCAGATAATCCGGCAGATTGAGCACGAAGGCTGCGTAACGGGACCGCATCAGCGCCTCCGGCGATGGTGCCGGGTCGCCCTGATGGAAGGGCCGGCAGCATTCAAGGTAGGGTTTGCCGCTGCCACAAGGGCAACTTTGGTGTTCAGGCTGCTGCTTCATCGGGGATCAATCTTTTCGACTATGCTCGTAATCCGGCAGTGTATCAATATCAAACCGGTGTTGCTCCGGCCTTCTCCACTGACTTCCTGGTGATTTCCTTTGACGGATGTATCGCTGTTACAGATTCTCCTGGCCAACCTTGCCATTCTTGCCGGGGCCTGTCTGCAAGGCGTGGCCGGCTATGGCATTGGCACGCTGGCTGCGCCGTTGCTGTTTCTGATCAGCCCGGCGTTGGTCCCGGGCCCCCTGATCCTGAACGCCACGCTGCTCACCGTGTTCATGCTGGTACGCAATCGTGGCGCGTTGCAGGTCCGGGAAGTGCGCTTTGCAATCGTTGGCGGCGTTGCCGGCGCCATTCTGGCGGCTCTGACGTTGCTGGTGATCTCCACCGCGGGCTTCGAGTTGATCTTTGGTGTGCTGATTCTTGCCGGTGTCGCGCTCAGTATCGGTGGGCTTAAGCCCGCGCTGAACGCCCGCAACAGCGTTATGGCCGGAGCCGCCTCGACCTATATGGGCACCATCACCGCCGTGGGTGGACCGCCGATCGCGCTGATCTACCAGAATGAAAAGGGGCCGCTGGTCCGGGCCAATATGTCCGCGTTTTTCCTTGCGGCCAGTGTCCTGAGCCTTTCAGGACTGTTTGCCTCAGGCTACCTGGGCACTCGGGAACTGTTCCTGTTCGCAGTTACCTTCCCCGGGGTGTTCCTGGGCTTCTGGCTTTCCGGCAAGCTCGTAAACCGCATGCCCTTCGAAGGCCTTCGCCCGGTAATACTCGGTATCGCGGCCATCGCCGGAACCGCAGCCCTCATTCGCGGCCTGCTATCGCTCTAGGAATCGGCCCAGAGCCGGACACGGAACCGATTCTTGCGCCAGAGCAAAGCCAGCCATATGGCATGGGCATTAATCAGGAAGGCAAGAATCCACTCAAAGGCATCGTCCTTGCGGCTATAGAACTCGGGCGCCACGCCATTGAGGATCACTGAAAGAATGCCCACAGCAAGAGTCAGCTGACAAAGATTCAGCAGCCTCATGCCCGTGTGCCTCCACAATGGATGGCTGCGCAAGCCGGCACTCACCAGCAGTTCACAGATAAAGGTGAGCGAAAAATACAGAACCACGCCAATACGGCGGATCAGATTGAACCCGTCACCGGCATGGCCCAGCGCCAGGGTATAAGCCCCTAGTGAGACACTGGCCACCAGGCCCAGCCAGGGGACCCAGGCGACCCCGGACGTATGGACGCCAAGCTGGCGCAACCAGCGGCCGTTTAGCCACCAGAACAGGATGCCGAGCAGGGCCGCGGGCAGCATGGTGCCCTTGAAAATGAAATAGGACGTACCGTGGCGACCGGTACGGCTGATGCTGGTGCAGCTGTCCCAGTAGGGCATGCACAGCTCAACATGACCCTCCAGCACCGACACAGTGAATGTCAGGTGAATGGTTATCAAGGGCACCAGGGCAGCAGCAAGTGCCAGCCACCAGAGGTGAAAAAAGCGATGGTCAGCCATGGAAAATACCTCTGAGCTACTCTCAGCCTGGAAACGGAAAACCGTTAAAAACGTCGGCAACGTCTTGAATGAACATTATTTGACCAGATTTTGCAATCCGGTCCATCCTGTCAGTGGGTTTTTGCCTCAAAATAGTGCTCCAGGGAGTCAGGATCAGTGTATGAGTGCACCGCATCAGGAAATTATTGAAAGCCAGGTCGACGTCTCACAACTTGCCATCGGCATGCACGTCACGCGCCTGGATCGCCCCTGGGAAGATACGGACTTCCTGATTCAGGGGTTTATTATCCGTAATCAGTCGGAGATCGATTCGCTGCGGGCCCAGTGCGAGTTCGTTTTTATTGAAGGGCGTATCGACGGGACATCGTCCTCCCAGGGCGGAAACGGCAATGCCCGGAAGTCCTCTGGCCTGATGGGTTTTTTCCGCAAAAAGCGAGCCTCCGAGCCTGTCCAGAATACCCGCAAGCCTGTACCGCCGAAAAAGCGCGTCCGCTATATCAACAAGGTCGACGCCGGGCAGGAAATGGAAACCGCGGTCATACGCTTCGAGGAGGCCCAGAAGACCGCCAAGTCGATCATGTCTGGCCTGAGGGTGGGCCGCACACTGGACCTGAACAATGCCCGCACAGTGGTAAATCACTGCGTCGAGAGCGTACTTCGCAATGAAAACGCACTGTTGCTGCTCACCAAGATCAAGCATCAGGACGAGTACACCGCCGAGCACTGTATCAACGTATCCATTCTGGCCGCGGCCTTTGGCAAGCACCTGGGCTTGCTTGAGGGCGAGATCCGGAATCTGGCCCTGTGTGGCCTGCTCCACGATGTCGGCAAGACCCGGATTCCCGATGACATCCTCAACAAGCCGGGAGCGCTGACGCCAAAAGAATTCGACGTCATGCGCCACCACACGACCCACGGGCGCACCATTCTCATGGGTACCAGCAATTCCCTGAACACCGCCGTGGACGTGGCTTTCAGCCATCACGAGCGGATGGATGGTTCCGGCTACCCCCGGGGTCTCCATGCGCAGCAGATCCCCTTCTTTGCCAAGATTATCGGCCTGGTGGACACCTACGATGCCATTACCAGCAACCGGGTCTATGACAAGGGTCGGGCTTCCATGCAGGCGCTGGAAATCATCCACAGGCACCGCGGCACCCAGTTCGATGAAGAACTTGCGGATGCCTTCATTCAGATGATTGGGGTATACCCGCCGGGTTCGATTGTTGAGATGGTCAATGGCGAGGTGGGTATTGTTGTGGAGAGCAGGCCGGAGCATA
Source organism: Marinobacter sp. (assembly GCA_033721635.1). Lineage (GTDB taxonomy): Bacteria > Pseudomonadota > Gammaproteobacteria > Pseudomonadales > Oleiphilaceae > Marinobacter. Next base: position 2,979 of record JAWWAT010000423.1, read on the forward strand.
AACTGAAGCCCTCCGTTCTGCTGGTCAGGGAGGCCGATAAAAGCCTGATGTCACCCTATCGGGCGGTCGACCTGAAGGTCAGCCCTGAAGATGCTGCGGGTGAAACCTATCGCATCGCCCGGGAAGTCCCGGACGGAACCTACGACATCGTGCTGCAGGAGTTTGTCGATCAGGGGCTGATCGTGACCAGACCAGGAACTTCCGCGGAACAGTCCTGAGACACGGACGGCCTCGCTCAGCCCGGACGTTTGGTCACCGCCATGGTCAACCGGGAAATACAGGTGGTCTTTCCTTCTTCGTTTTCCAACAGAATTTCCCAGACCTGAGTCGCACTGCCAATGTGAATCGGCCTTGCCGTTCCATAGACCCAGCCTTTGGTGACCGGACGGATGTGGTTGGCATTAATGTCCAGGCCAACCGCAACGG
>JAWWAT010000424.1:0-3396 GCA_033721635.1 Marinobacter sp.
GAACAGCGAACCGCCCTGGAACGGCCGGTTAACGATCACCCCGATTCCCCTCTCTTGAGCCAGTGGCAGCAACCGATCCTCAACCTCGCGATCCAGAACGTTATAGGTCAACTGAACGAAATCCAGCGGCTCCCGCTCCATGATCTGCTCAAATTCACGGTGCCGCCTACCGTGGGAGGTGGTGATGCCGATATACCGAACCTCACCGTTGGCCTTCATCGCTTTCAGGGTTTCGAGATGCCCTTGCCAACCCAGCAGGTTGTGCACCTGCAGCAAATCAAATTGATCGACACCCCAGCGCCTGCTCGAACGGGCTGCCTCCTGTCGGGTTTCTGATTCATCTCCTGTCCAGATCTTGGTGGCTGCGAAAATCCGGTCGTGGGCGTCCAGGGAATCAAGGGCCTCACCAACTACATCTGCAGCGCTGCCATACATCGGCGAACCGTCCACAACGGTTCCGCCCAGATCGAAGAAGGTTTCAAGGACTTTGGTACGCTGCGCGACCAGTTGCTCGTCGCCACCAACGTTGAAGGTGATCCAGGTGCCCATGCCTATCGCAGGGATGGATTCGTCCGTGCCCGGAATCCGGCGCATGATGGGAGAGGATGCAGTGCTTCCCGATGTGTTTGCGAACAGAGCCGGAGATTTCAGAGCGAGCCCTGCAAGACCCGCACTGATGAGGAATTGTCGTCTATTGAACCTGTCAGCCATGCCTCCATTCCCTCCGCAAAGAATTTCCGTGCGAATAGCACAAGGTGCCAAAGCATGGGCGGGTCATCCCTTTGACAGACCGTGGAGGGCCAGGGATGGCCCGACCGAGCCTACATGGAAGTATTTACGGCGTGTCTGGCAAAGGGATGACCCGCCCATGCGACTACTCGAGAGCTGACAGTCTTCGACTCAGCTCAGTTCCCGTAGTGGGCATCAAGATACTTCAGAATACGGGCAGACTCGAATAGGCCTTCCCCGGTATTGGGATCTTCAAGATAAGGCACCTGAACCCGCTTGTGCACCTGGAAAAACGCATCCCGCTTGCCACCGGGAATCGGCGTATAGGGCCCCGGCTTGATACGCTGCTTCGCCGGCCCGATCTCGGTCCAGTGCTCTTTACCGAGATTGTGCAAAGTGTAGGGAATTTCCAGCTCACACAGCCGCTCACGCACCAGCCGTGAAAACGGACTGCCCTCGAAACTCCACAGGTGCAACGGCTGCTCCGGGCGCTTGCCAGGGGCAACACGTAGCCCCCGCATTGCACTGGTCACCGAAGCCACCGAACCCAGGACCGGCTGCCAGACCCGACCGCGGTAGTAGGATGGTACCGACCGACCGGCGTACTGCCGGAACAGATACTCGATGATTTCCTCGGATTCGTACTTGACTGTGCCCGTGTTCTGATCCGCCAGCAACGGAAACTGCTCCCTGCCCCCCAGCGCCTCCGCCTGGGCCCGGAAAACCGAACCACCTTTCGGGCAGGGGCGGATTTCCACGTCGAGGTTCAGGGCAGTCAGGGCTTCACGAACACGGCGGCAGTAAGGACAGCCTTCCATATCGTAGAGCACGATCGACTTTTCCGGCTGAGGAACCTTTTTGACCACCAGGCAACCGCGCCAGGCGGTGAGCGACGACGTGGCGACCGAGCCCAGCACGTGGACGTTATGAGACAGCATTTTGGACATAAATAAACCTTTTGTTGGAGACAATCCCATTATCACGCAATCTGACGATTTTCCATTGGCTCACGGGATCAATCCCGGGAAATGTTAATTTCTGTTCACCTAACCCCATGATTCAGAAGGGCACTTACAGGGCGTCACAAAAGTTCAATACAAACAACCACACTACTGCCATTTTTTAACGTCATGTAGAGCTTTTCTGCATAGTACAAATCGCCAGGATGGGCTATTGTTGAGCTATAAGAACTCACTGGACGGTGATGATGGTAATCAAGGGTATGCGACGCTCAGGCTTATCAAGAGCAGGAAAACTGTGTCCTCGATTCAGGCGCTCTGTCCTGACATCCCTCATGGCCTTTGCTGTGATTTCGGTCCCTCCCGTCGCAGTCGCCGAGAACGATGACTCCGGGTTCTCCGGTAATCGCCTTTGGACCAATCAGCTGAAAGATTACGCGGCTCAGTCCCTGCAGAATGAAGATGCCATGAGTATGGCGGCCATTCCACTGAATGGCCCCGGTATCAACCAGTACATCAATGCTGATGCCCTGATGAGCCCCGGCTCCATCATGAAGCTGGTAACCACCTTTGCGGCACTGGAGATACTTGGCCCCAATCACCACTGGGATACCGATTTCCTGACCGACGGCGTTATGGCGGGCGATACCCTCAAAGGTAATCTCTACGTCCGCTTTGGCGGCGATCCCAAGCTCACCATCGAACGGCTCTGGACGACGCTGAGCGAGCTGCGAAGCATGGGAATTACCAGAATCGAGGGCGACCTAGTTCTTGATGGCACCTACTTTGAAGTCGATGGTGGTTTTCCTGCGTTTGAAGACAACGGCGACAACCCCCATGCGCCTTTCCTGGTAGAACCTTCTGCCTACCTGACAAACCTGAACCTGATGCACTTCCAGGTGCGCGCCGATGAGCGCGGCACCCAGGCCTGGAGCACGCCGTCTTTGGGTGAGGTCGCCATCGACAACCGGGTGGTTGCCACCGCCGAAGGCCCCTGCCCGTCGCGCAGAAACTTCGAATGGGAACCCATCATTCATGAGGACCACCGGGTGACCGTTAGGGTAACTGGCGAGCTGCCCCAGGGTTGCAGGACCACTACCTATCTCTCATTGCTGCCGCACGAGCAGTACAGCGCCTCGCTGATTCGCTCCTTGCTGGCTGACCTCGGCGTCGTGGTGTCAGGCGGAGACCTCAATGGCAATACACCAGAGGATGCCCGGCTGGTGATGAAAACCACCTCGCCGGATCTGGTCACCATGGTGAGGGACATTAACAAGTGGAGCAGCAACGTGATGGCGCGCCAACTTCTGCTCACTATTGGCGCAGAGAACCGTCTGGAAGACGAGAACGACGACCGGGTTGCGGGCATTCGTGTGATCTACGACTGGCTCGAAGACAAGGGCATCAACACCGCAGGCATGGTGATCGACAACGGTGCCGGCCTTACGAGGCACGGCCGCATTACCGCCCGCCAGGGCGCAGAAATACTGCAGCATGCCTGGAATAGCGCCTACTCGGCAGACCTGATGGCCTCCATGCCCATTATCGCGATGGACGGGACCATGGCACGCCGCCTGCGCAATACCGGCATGGATGGCGAGGGTCGTATCAAGACCGGCTACCTGGAAAACGTGAGATCGATCGCGGGATTCACCCGGGACGCCAATGACACCACTTGGGCGGTGGTGGGGATGGTCAATAACGATCC
>JAWWAT010000425.1:0-3394 GCA_033721635.1 Marinobacter sp.
AGGTTGAACAACTCCTCGCCTTTGTGCCAACGGTCGAAGTTCTCCAGGAACTGGTCGGTCAGAGCCCGCTTCCAGCCGATGAAGTCGCCGGCCATATGGGCGGTCATGGTGACGTTCTCCATGTCCCAGAGCGGGTGATCTTCTGCTAGCGGCTCTTCCTCGAAGACGTCCAGTCCGGCGCCAGCGATTTCGCCGCTTTTCAGGGCTGTTATCAGATCATCGGTTTTGACGATCGGGCCGCGGCCGATGTTGATCAGGCGGGCGGACTTTTTCATGGCCTTGAAGGCTTTCTCGTCAAACAGGCCCTCGGTCTGGGGCGTCAGGGGTGCTGCAATTACCACGAAGTCGGCATGCCCCAGCTGCTCGTAAAGGTCGTCGTTGCCGTGCACCGCGACGAAATCCGGATCCTCTTTCCTCCGTTTGCGGGCAATGCCGTGGGCCTTCAATCCAGCAGCGCCCACCAGGCGGCCGATCTGGCGGCCGATGGATCCGGCGCCCACAACCAGCACCTGCTTGCCCTCAGCCCGCTCGGTATCCCGGTGTTTCCACTGGTGCTTCATCTGCAGCCGGATGGAGTTCGGAAAATCCTTGGCGAACATCAGGATGGTGCAGAGTACGTACTCGGCAATGGTGCGGTCGAAAATGCCCCGGGCATTGGTCACGGTGACATCGCCCTTGATCAGATCCGGGAACATCAGCGCATCAACGCCGGCACTGGTGGCGTGGATCCATTTCAGCTTGTCTGCCGTGTGCCAGGCGGCCGCCAGGGCCTCTGTGCGAAAGTCCGTCACCATCATAATGTCGGTGCCGGGCAGTGTGTCGCGAAGGGTCGGCTCGTCACAGGCAAAGCGCACCTCGGCGCGGGCCCTGACTGCGTCCATTCCCGGCGGTTCCTGCTCGCCCGGCGCGGTGAGAACGGTAACAACAGGTTTGCTGTGCTGAGTCATTGAGCCTCCGCCTTGTTAATGTATGACTTCGTGGAACTGGTAGTCGCTCCCGCGAGATAACAACAGTCTGGTCGGCAGGCTCTGTTGGGTCAACTTGCGGGGCAACAGAATTTCCACTCACAGCGTTGATGGCGGTACTTTCACGTACATCATCTATATGATTTTTTGTCTTGTAGAGGCCATCCATACTGACTAACCTGCAGGGGTAGATTTTATTTGCCCCGTTTGCAGGAGGTGTTTATGGCAGAAGCCGCCAATAAAGAAACTGGCCAGACCAAACCGCGTAGAGTGAAGTACCGGAAGAGCAAGGCCAGTTGGAACCCTGCCATGCAGGCAATCCCGGTGCCTGGCATCCGGCGCATGGTGAATATGGCGGCCACCATGAAGGATGTGATTCATCTTTCTATCGGTCAGCCGGATCTGCCGACTCCCAAGCACGTAATTGATGCCTACATCGATGCGCTCAACGCCGGGCAGACGGGCTACACCATGGATGCCGGGCTGCCGGAACTGCTGGTGGCCCTGCGCGACTACTACGGCAAGCGCTACAACCGGAAGCTGACCCGTGACAACATCCTGATCACCAGCGGTGCCACGGAGGCCATGTACCTGGCGATTTCTGCCACTTCCGCGCCGGGACGGCAGTTTATCGTGACTGACCCATCGTTCTTGCTCTATGCGCCTCTGATCCGTATGAACGGCGGTGAAGTGAAATTTGTGCCCACCCGTGCGGAGAACAATCATCAGTTGGACCCGGACGAGGTTATCCGGGCCATGGGTTCCAGGACGTTTGCGCTGATCCTGAACAACCCCAACAATCCGACGGGTGCCGTGTACCCGCGCAGTACTGTGGAAACCATCCTCGAGGAATGCGCCTACCGAGGTATTCAGGTTTATGCCGACGAGGTCTACGACCACCTGATCTTCGATGATGACGACTTCGCCAGCGTGCTGAACTGCTCGATGGATCTGGATAACATCATGTGCATCAGCAGCTTCTCAAAAACCTACAGCATGGCTGGGCTGCGTGTGGGCTGGGTGATTTCCAGCCAGGCGGCGATCAAGTCACTGCGTCGGTATCACATGTTTACCACCTCGGTGGCCAACACGCCTTCACAGTTTGCCGGCGTGGCCGCGCTGACCGGGGACCAACAGTGCGTGCGCGATATGGTCGATATCTATCGTGAGCGTCGGGACAAGGTAGTCGAACTGGTTGACCAGACCCCCTACATGACCGGCTACAAGCCTGGCGGTGCCTTCTTTGCGTTTCCTGATCTTCCACCCCATGTGGATGGCTCGGATCTCGCCCTGCGAATGCTGAAAGAAACCGGCGTTTGCATGGTGCCCGGTGATGCCTTCGGTGAGCACTGTACCAACGCTGTTCGCATCAGTTTTTCCACCACCTGCGAGAAGCTGGAAGAGGCGTTCGATCGGGTTATCCCGTGGATGGCTAAGCAACAGTTCTGAGGTTACGCCATGTCAGCCCTGGACTCGGTATTGATTCAGTGCCCGTACTGCTGGGAGACGCTGGATGTCAGCGTCGACCCTTCGGTCCCGGAGCAGGAGTATGTCGAGGATTGCCAGGTGTGCTGCCAGCCTATCCTGTTGCGCGTGGTTTTTGATGACAATCTGACGCCTCATGTTGAGGCCCGGGCTGAAAATGAGTAAAGCACCGCTGTGTGTCGTGCGGGCCTTCCTGGTCCTGGCCCTGGTTTTAGCCAGCGGCTGTGCCAGCTTGTCGCCCTACTCGATATCTGAGGCTGAACTGGAGCGGCACCTCCAGGATGTAGTGAGCGAGTTTGATCGCAAACAGTTGAATAGTGGCTCGCCCCTGAGCCTGAGTCTGAATAACGCTGATATCACCCTGGGCCCCGATGGTCGGGATGTGGCAGTGATCGATGTAAGGGGCCAGGTAGCCCTGAATGCATTAATGGCGAAGCTGCCGGTTGATATTGCCTTGAAGGTGGAGGGAGCGCCGGTTTACGACAGCTCGGAGAAAGCCATTTTCATCCGGCGCTTGCAGCTTCTGGAAAGCAGTATCGATTCCCCCTTTTTCAAAGGGGATCTGAAGCCGGTAACAGACACAGCTATGCGCCTTGTTGCCCAGATGCTGGAGACCATGCCGGTGTATCGCCTGGACGAAACCGATTTCGCCCAGCGAATGTTCGGTATGATGCCTGTGGATGTGCGGGTGGCGCCTGGCCGGCTCGAATTTGTCATGGCCGACCAGTAGCGCCGATTTACTGAGACAGCCTCTCGCAGATCGCAGAGCCGATCTCGTGGGTGCCTCGCCGGCTGCCCGAGTTTTCGGCAAGGTCTGCAGCCACCGCATCGAACAGCTCCTTGCCAGCTGCGGCAATGGAAGGGTCCTTTCGCCCCAGCCATTCGAGCATGCGGGCGGCGGTGAACAGCATGGCGGTGGGATCCGCCAGCCCCTGTCCGGCAAT
>JAWWAT010000426.1:0-3389 GCA_033721635.1 Marinobacter sp.
GCGCAGCAGGCTGATATTGTGCACAGCGGTAAGACCGAAGAAGAGCGCAAGGCGGCCGATGAAGCCCTGGGCTTCCTGACACCGATCGCCAAGGCGTTCCTGACCGAGATTGGTTACGAGGCCGCCAACCTGGGCATGCAGGTATTCGGCGGTCACGGCTTTATCTCCGAGTGGGGCATGGAGCAGAACGTTCGTGACGCCCGTATCGGCATGATCTATGAAGGCACCACCGGTATTCAGGCGCTGGATCTGTTGGGCCGCAAGGTTCTGATGACCCAGGGCGAATCCCTCAAAGGATTCACCAAGCAGGTGCATCTGTTCTGCAAGGAAAACGCGGAAGACGAGCAGCTGAAGGAATTCATCGAGCCGCTGGCGGCGATGAACAAGGAATGGGGCGAGCTGACCACCAAGATTGGTATGTCTGCCATGAAAAACCGTGAGGAAGTGGGCGCGGCCTCTGTGGACTACCTGATGTACTCCGGTTACGCAGTGTTTGCCTACCTGTGGGCCCGTATGGCCAAGGTTGCCCTGGACAAGATGGTTGATGGCACTACCGAGGAAATGTTCTACAACGCCAAGATCCAGACCGCGCGCTTCTACTTCAAGCGTATGCTGCCCCGGGCCAAGGGGCACGCTGAGAGCATGCTGGCTGGTGCTGACAGTCTGATGGACATGCCGGAGGAAGCCTTCGCCATCTAAGGCGCGGGCACCGAAGGACGGTTCCAGAGGACAGAAAGCCCGCGCTCCCCGGAGGCGGGCTTTTTTCATGAGTTGCGGTCCGCTTTTAGGGTAGAATAGGCGCCCATAAAAATAATCTTCAGCGGACACATAGCCCGAGCAGGTGTGACTGGCCCAGACTGAGGCCCTTTTGCCACCTGAACAGACTGACAGAATTTTTGGAGAGTTTTAGATGGCTGATTATCAGGCACCCCTACGTGACATGCGCTTTGTTCTGAATGAGGTTTTCGATGCCCCCGCACTGTGGGCCTCGCTGCCCAAGGTTGCCGAGCATGTGGACCCGGAAACGGCGGACGCCATTCTTGAAGAAGCCGGCAAGATCAGCAGCGGTGTGCTTGCGCCCCTGAACCGCGAGGGTGACGAGCAGGGCTGCAAGTGGAACGACGGTGAGGTGACTTCTCCGGACGGCTTCAAGGAAGCCTACCAGACCATCGTTGAAGGCGGTTGGAATGGCCTCGGTGGTAACCCGGACTTTGGTGGCATGGGCATGCCCAAGACTCTGGTGGCTCAGTTTGAGGAAATGATGCAGGGTGCCAACATGGCCTTTGGTCTCGCTCCCATGCTGACGGCCGGTGCCTGTCTGGCCCTGGACGCCCACGGCAGTGATGAGCTGAAAGAAAAGTACCTGCCCAACATGTATTCCGGTGTCTGGTCCGGCGCGATGGATCTGACCGAGCCTCATGCCGGTACGGATCTCGGTATTATCCGCACCAAGGCCGAACCCAATGATGATGGCTCCTTCAACGTCACAGGTACCAAGATCTTTATTACCTGGGGCGAGCACGACATGGCTGAGAACATCATCCACCTGGTGCTGGCAAAGCTTCCGGACGCACCGAAAGGCCCGAAGGGTATCTCCCTGTTCCTGGTGCCAAAGTTCCTGGTGAATGACGATGGTTCACTGGGCGAGCGTAACAGCTTCAGCTGTGGGTCCATCGAGAAGAAGATGGGTATCAAGGGCTCGGCGACCTGTGTCATGAACTTTGATGGCGCCAAAGGCTGGCTCGTCGGCGAGGAGAACAAGGGGCTGGCGGCCATGTTCACCATGATGAACTATGAGCGCCTTGGGGTTGGCATTCAGGGTATCGGTGCTGCCGAGGCGTCTCTGCAGAGTGCCCGGGAATATGCCCTGGACCGCATTCAGAGCCGCGCACCCACGGGTGCCCAGCAGCCCGAGAAGGCGGCTGATCCGATTTTGGTGCACCCGGATGTTCGCCGCATGCTGCTAACCATGAAAGGCTATGTGGAAGGCGGTCGTGCTTTCTCGACTTACGTGGCTCAGTGGCTGGATATTGCCAAGTACGCTGAGGACGAGGAGCGGCGCAAGCATGCCGAGGGTATGGTGGCGCTGCTGACACCGGTGGCCAAGGCATTCCTGACCGACCGCGGCCTGGACGCCTGCATCATGGGCCAGCAGGTTTTCGGTGGCCACGGCTTCATTCGGGAGTGGGGGCAGGAGCAACTGGTTCGTGACTGCCGCATCACCCAGATTTATGAAGGTACCAACGGTATCCAGGCACTGGACCTCATGGGCCGGAAGGTGGTCGGTAGCCAGGGTAAACTCTATGAGCTGTTTGCCCAGGACGTCGCGAGCTTCCTTGAAGAGAACAGTGGTGACGAGCACCTCCGCCCGTTCCTCGAGCCTCTTGCGGCAGCGGTCGAGCGTCTTGATGATGTAACCGAGCACGTCATCAAACAGGCTGGCGATAACCCGAACGCGGTTGGCGCCGCTTCAGTGGATTACCTGGATCTGTTTGGCCTGACGGCGTTGGGCTACATGTGGGCGAAGATGGCCAAAGCGGCTGCACCGCAGGCCGAGGGTGATAGCTCCGGTTTCTACAGTGGCAAACTGAAAACGGCACGGTTCTACTTTGACCGACTGCTGCCAAAAACCGTTTCCCTGGCCGAGGGTATTCGCAGTGGCAGTGACTCAATGATGGCGCTGACTGCTGAAGAGATCTGACTCTGACAGCAGACACAGGCACAAAAAAACAGGCTCGCGGGCCTGTTTTTTTGTGCCTCTCTGATCAGCAATACTGAAATCAAGCGCTCAGAGTCTCTCCATCGTCTCCGGGTTGGTGACAAACGGGTTGTTGTTGCCCTGGATTTCGGCAATGCGGCGGTGACGGGTCAGTTCGCCATCATCCGGCGGATCCAGTTGGTTCCATCCCTTGAAAACAGCGGAGGACCCAAGCCAGGGCAGGTTATAGGTGTCTACCATATAGGCAACTGTGCGCGCGACATCGCCTTTGACCCGGACCGGTGGCTCAAAGAACTGGGCGCTCTGACGAATGCCACACTCATCCGCACTGACGGACGCCCCGAGGTCTTCGTACCGGGCGTTGCGGCGCCCCATCTCAGTCCGGCTGCGCACTGGTATCATGTTGTGCATGTCAGACGCGATCTGACGGTAGCGGTTGTCCTGTTCGCATTGTCGCGATGTGCCACAGTCAAGCGCACTTCGGACATCTGCCAGTGGGTAGACGTAGCCGTCGGTCAGGACAAACCCCTTGCTCGTAAACGCGGTGTTGCAGAAGAAGGAGTTGCCACCACTGGCGTAGAGGTTGCCCCAAAAATGATCGGAAACAACGGTCTCAGGATCGCTGAACCGGGTATTCTGTCCAATCACGAGGGTGGTGGTAAGCAGCAGA
>JAWWAT010000427.1:0-3377 GCA_033721635.1 Marinobacter sp.
ACCATCAACGACGAACCAATCACCAGAAGGCCATCACTGGCTTTCAGCGTATCCAGGGCCGAATACACCCTTTCCTTCGGCACGAAGTCACCAAAGAACACCACATCCGGTTTCAGAATCCCCTCGCATTTTGGACAGTCCGCCAGCCGGAAATCCTCGAAATCCACATCCAGGTCGGCATCCCCATCCGGTGCTGTCTCGGCGGTGTATTTCTGGAAGCCCGGGTTCAGATCCGCGCAACGATCGTGCACCTCATCCCGAGGGCAACGGTAGCCGCAACTCATGCACACCACCTCATCGGCCCGCCCGTGCAGATCCGTTACCGCCCGGGTACCTGCCTTCTGGTGCAGACGATCCACATTCTGGGTAACCACCAGGTTGCTGTGGTTAAGCAGTTCCAGATCAGAAATGTAGTGATGAGAGGGATTCGGCCTGGCATTACGCATCACCGGCCAGCCAATGAGGCTGCGGCCCCAGTAGCGTTGGCGGGTGTACACATCTTCGATGAACGCCCTGTGCTGAACCGGCTGCTTGCGCTTCCAGGCGCCATCGCCGTCCCGGTAATCCGGGATGCCGGAATCCGTACTCACTCCCGCACCGGTCAGAATCAGCAGGCGGGGATAGCGATGGATAAACTCGGCGAGCAACGCCCCGGCTTGCTCCGGCTCATGCAACACCGGCGGCTGATCCGGCTCAGGCAGACGCTGGCTGGAGCTGAAAGGTCGGCTGCGGTGCGTGATCAAAGACATACAGACTCCGGTTTTCAGCCCGGCTTGCGGGCCACATACACGGTGTTGAACGATTCCCTGTTCTGAAATGGATTGAAAAAGGATACGACATGGCAGGCCACATCGGTAAACACTTCGTTGAGAACGGCCATGAACTCGTCATCCTCGCCTTCGTTCGACCACATGGCGAACACGCCCCGGGGCTTCAGTTGCCGGGCCATCAGGCGCAGATTGTTGGCGGTGTAAAAGCTGGCACTGGAATCGTGCAAAAGCGCGCGGGGAGAGTGATCGATATCAAGCAGAATCGCATCGAATGGCTTGCCGGGGCTCTCCGGATCAAAACCGCCCTCCGCAGGATCGGCAATTGCAAAGTCGAAAAAACTGCCCTGCACGTAGCGGTTTCGCGGGTCGGCATTCAGATCTTTACCCAGAGGCACCAGCTCCTGCTGATGCCATCCGATAACAGGCTCCAGATACTCAACCACCAGCAGCTCAGCAACCCGCTCATGCCTGAGCGCCGCCACCGCGGTGTAACCCAGGCCCAGGCCACCAACAACCACTCGGAGATCCTTGCCCTCGGTTTCGCCCAGCCCAATATCAGACAGGGCCACTTCGGCATCCACAAACATGCTGGACATCAGGAATTCCTCGCCCAGCTTCACCTCGTAGATATCCCTGTCACCAATCGCCGGAATCCTGCGTCTGCGCAGAGTAATCTCGCCGATGACCGACGGTTGGCTGTCAATTTGCTCGAAAAGCAATCCCATCTGATCAGACCTCAGGGTTTGATTCACCAAGGCACGAACGCAGGATGCTCCGCATCTTTTCCGTGCCCAGATCGTTCATCAATTCAATATTGCTCTGCGGAATGCCATCCACATCCGGATAACTGTCAATCGCTGCTTCCAGACTCGCCTCCCTCAGCAGATGCAGCATCGGAAACGGTGAACGATTGGTGTAATTCTCCGCGGCACCCGGCTCTGTGCCCTCAAACTGGTACTCCGGATGAAAACTGGCAATCTGGTAAACGCCATCCATGTCCAGGTACGCCAACAAACCATCTGCCGCATCAAGAAACTCATTGTAGGGCCCGAAGTCCTGCAATACATCCGGATGGATCAACAGCGTGGTTTCAATCTCCGGCTCATCTTCCAGACGCTGGAGCTCCGAGTGCAAGGCCTGCAACAGCTCATCTTCCGTTTCGGCTTCCGACACAACGAAACGAATCCTGTTCCGGACCAGTTCCCGTTTTGCGAACGGGCACAGGTTATAGCCGACGACAACTTCTTCGACCCATTTTCGGGTTGCTGCAATAATTTCGGTCTCGCCCATGTTCTTTTCCTCAGTTATTCGAAGGCCACTCATAGGCACGAGCGGATGGGCGGGTAGGCCTTTCCAAAACTGTGCGGAGCCAGGGATGGCGGAGCCCAAGCGCCCCATGGATGGGCCGTAAGGAGCGTGTTTTGGAAAGGCCTACCCGCCCGTCCGCATACTCCCAAGGCCCGAAGAACCGAGGTTAAACGTAACCCTGGCTCCGAAGGTAATCATCATAGGAGCCACTGAAATCAGTCACCCCATCAGCCTTAAGCTCAATAATTCGAGTCGCAAGGGAAGAAACAAACTCCCGATCGTGGCTGACGAAAATCAGTGTACCCGGATAGTTCTCCAGCGCCAGGTTCAACGCCTCGATGGACTCCATGTCCAAGTGGTTCGTCGGCTCATCCATCAGCATTACATTCGGCTTCTGCAGAATCAGCTTGCCGAACAGCATCCTGCCCTGCTCTCCGCCCGAGATTACCCGCACCGATTTGCCGATGTCGTCACCGGAGAACAGCATGCGCCCCAGAGTGCCGCGTACCAGCTGTTCGCCACCCCTGGTCCACTGGGCCATCCAGTCGGTCAGGGTTTCATCGTTGGCAAAGTCTGCGGTGTGGTCCTGGGCGAAGTAGCCCACTTCCGCACTGTCGGTCCACTTCACCTCGCCGCTATCCGGGGTATAGGCACCGGACAAGCATTGCAGGAGCGTGGTTTTGCCGATGCCGTTGGGGCCGATGATGGCGATTCGCTCGCCGGCCTCGACCTGCAGGTTCAGGTTCTTGAACAACGGCTTGTCGTCAAAGCCCTTGGTCATGTTTTTCAAGGTCACGGCCTGGCGGTGCAGCTTCTTACCCTGCTCGAAACGGATGAACGGGCTCACCCGGCTTGAAGGCTTCACCTCTTCCAGCTGGATCTTGTCGATCTGCCGGGCACGGGAGGTTGCCTGCTTGGCCTTGGAGGCATTGGCGGAGAAGCGGCTGACAAACTGCTGCAGCTCGGCTATCTGGGCCTTCTTCTTGGCGTTATCCGACAGCATACGCTCGCGGGCCTGGGTGGCGGCGGTCATGTATTCATCGTAGTTGCCCGGGAACAGGCGCAGCTCGCCATAGTCCAGGTCCGCCATGTGGGTGCACACACTGTTCAGGAAGTGGCGGTCGTGGGAAATGATGATCATGGTGCTGTTGCGGGCCACCAGGATGTTTTCCAGCCAGCGGATCGTGTTGATGTCCAGGTGGTTGGTGGGCTCGTCCAGCAGCAACACGTCGGGATCCGAAAACAGGGCCTGGGCCAGCAGTACACGTAATTTCCAGCCCGGCGCGAGGGCACTCATGG
>JAWWAT010000428.1:0-3375 GCA_033721635.1 Marinobacter sp.
ACCAGGACCAGCGCCGTCAGCAGAATCAGGGCACGTTCACGAATCGGGCGCAGGTTATACCACTGCGCAGCCCGTGCAAGGGAGGTGTTGGGCGCATCCGCCATCAGTTGCCCTCCCCTTCACGTTTACTGGAAACATGGAAATCGATCCAGCGGCCTTCCTCCGACCGCGTCAGCCGGAATGCACCAAAGGTTTTACCGGTAAAGGCCGCTTCATCGCCCAGATTTTCCAGATACAGGGGCACCAGGGCGCCATCACGGGTACGCCCCTCAATGGTGACCCTGTCATGGGCCGATTCCAGAATCACGTCGGTCAACCAGACATCTTCCGGGATCTGCCGGGCCAGTGCTGACAATTGCGGGGAGAAGTTGCGGCCTTCCGACAGCACCAGGCTCTCCACGCGTTCCAGCAACCGCTGGCGACGAGCCAGGGTCTGGGTGACACGATTCAGGGCCTCTTCCACTTCGGCATCCGGCTGACGGGCCTGAACCGCCGCTGAAAGCTCGGCCACGGCCTGTTCAAGCTGCTGATTCTGCTGATCCAGGCGCGAGGCCTTATTGGCCATCACGGAATTCTCGTAGGTCAGGAAACCCGCCACACAGGCCACCAGCACCAATGCCAGAATCAGAACACCAACCGCCGTTCCGGCCTGGAGCTTTTCTTTTCTCGGGCGAAGGTCGTCGGTGTAAAGATTGACCTGCTGGATCATGAGCCACCACCCTCCGGCATTGACAGGCACGCGCTCCAAGCGGGCAGACAACGACTGTCCAGATCAGCCTGGAGACCGAGGGAACTCCAATCGAGGGTTTCGATACCTGCGGCCACATAGGAAGAAAGCATCGAGGCAAGCGGAAGAACACTGTCGCGAGCAACCAGATGGAGTCTCGCCGGCGGCACCTGGCCCAACTGGCTTTCGTAATAATCGAGGGAACGCTGGATTTCCAGAGCCAGGGACTGAACTGCCGATTCCTGCCGGGCCGCATCGCGGAGGTCCTCGGACGTCACATCCAGCCGGCGGGAAAGATAGAGCGTGTTGTCTTTGCAGATCACCATCTGGCCGTAGTTGTCTTTCAGATGCACCAGTGCGGCACCGCGACGGTTTTCATCCAGCCTGCACACCAGATTTCGCAACGCCAGTTCGGCAATATCAATGCGTTCCAGCTCCAGGCCAGCTTCCTGAACCAGTTCAATGAGCTCCGAGACAAGTGCTTTCCTGGCGGCGACCACGTTGACCAGCTCACCACGGCCACGGGAAGCATCCTTTGGAAACGGAAACACATCGGAGACCGCCTCAGAGGGGCTGAAATCCAGAAAGTCTTTCAGCTTCCACTTCAGCGCATCACCCAGCTCCGATTCCTCGATGCCTTCCGGACGATCCATCTGGAATACCTGATACTGATCCAGAGGGAGAACGAGAGTCGTCGCAGCACCAGACCAGCCGTTATCTTCAACCAAGCCGGAGAGCGCCGCTTGACGCCTTGCAGGAAGACAATCCGTAAAGCCCGACTGCCGGCCGGATTCCGCCCAGGCGATGCCGTCGGGACGGATCTCAAGACAGACGCGAAGGCGTGCACTGGACTGCCTGAACAGACCGGTCAGTTTTCTGAATAGTGATGTCTTTGTCATGGAGTCCGTAAAAAAAGGATCCGAAGGCCACTCGCCAGCCTCAAATCGTTATTATGCTGCCTAAAAAACAGGCGCTTTTTACAATCGATAACATGATAGATGAGAAAGTGAACGTAACTCCACGTTTTTTTGGGTGATTTCACATCGTTTTTGCAAGTCCGTAACAATAAAGCCCCCGCAAAGCGGAGGCTTTATTCACTTCGGATGTTCAGATCCTGATGGGATGGGCATCAGAACGGGATGTCATCGTCAAAGTCATCGACCGGCTCGGGCATGCTGCCCTGAGATGGCTGATTGCTATAACCACCCGACTGCGGTGGCGGGTTATTCTGTTGTCCCGCCGGCGCGTTGTAGCCGGACTGCTGAGGCCGTCCCGCCGGTGCGCCCTGGTTCATTCCGCCTTCGGCGCCACGGCTGTCCAGCATCTGCATCTGGCCGTTGATATCCACCACTACCTCGGTGGTGTAAACATCCTGGCCTTCCTTGTTCTGCCACTTGCGGGTCTGCAGCTTGCCCTCGATATAAACCTTTGAGCCTTTGCGCAGGTATTGGCCAGCCACTTCGGCGATCTTGCCGAACATGACAACCCGGTGCCATTCGGTTTTCGGCACCAGCTGACCGGTCTGACGATCCTTGTAGCTTTCGTCCGTTGCAAGGTTCAGGTTCACAACGGCATTGCCGTTGGGGGTGTAGCGGGTATCCGGGTCCTGTCCCAGATTACCGATGAGAATTACCTTGTTTACGCCTCGTGCCATGTTCTGCTCCTGACTCTGTGTTCAGGGACGCCCGCGTTCCATGCGAGCCTCCGGATTTCAAGAATTGTTAGCCTGCCGGACAAAGGAAAAGTCCGCAAGTGACGCTTCATCAAATTGCTGCCGATCCACCTTAAGATAGGCGGTGGCAGCCTCCTCCACAATCACAACGTCCTGCACGCCCGGAAGGCGACGGAGATTGTCATCGATGTCGTCGTACTGCTCGTTCATTACCTGCTGCAACTGTACCACGAAACTGGTGGTGTGACCGGGCGCCGGCATGGTGAGTGCCACCAGCAACCAGAGGCCAAGCACCACGACCATAAACCAGAGCACGCCGTGGATTCCGCCGCTCTCCAGCAGAAAGCCACCCAGGGCGCCGCCGAGAAACGCCCCCATGAACTGGGAGGTGGAATAGACGCCCATTGCCGTTCCCTTGCTGGCGGCAGGTGCTTCTTTACTGATCAACGACGGCAGGCTCGCTTCAAGCAGATTGAACGCCATGAAGAAGAAAAACAGCACTGTCCAGGCCGCCATCAGACTACCGGAAACGCCGGTAAACCCGGCTGTGGCCAGCGTCAGAAGCCCAATCGCCCCACACAGCACCGGCTTCATCTTGCGTTTTTTCTCACCAATTATGATGAACGGCACCATGGCGAAAAAGGACGTCACCATCACGCTCAGGTAAAACCACCAGTGTGAACGGCTGGCAAGACCGAACTGCTCCTGCAGCATGGAAGGAAACACCAGGAACAGGGCGGTCAACACCAGGTGCAGGGCGAAAATGCCGAAATCCAGCCTTAGCAGGCGACCGTCTGAAAGCACCCGCCCAAGCATCTCCCTGGCGGGATGAGTGTCGGCGCTGGTTTTATGTTGGTGGGGAGTTGGCACCAGACGGTTCACGATCACCAGCGCCACCACCGCCAACGCCGCCGTTGCATAGAAAATCCCGGACAGGCCCCACCAGGCGCCAAGAAGGGGGCCAAGCACCAACGAG
>JAWWAT010000429.1:0-3370 GCA_033721635.1 Marinobacter sp.
CAGCCTGATTGGTGAGTTCCGCGGTATCAAATCCGGTCACGATCTGAACAACAAGCTGTTGCGCAAGCTCAGGGCAGAAGAGGATGCCTGGGAAGTGGTGACCTTTGACGATGAGGCCACTGCCCCGATTTCCTACATGAAGCCTGTGCTGGCGGCGGGTTAAAGCCGGATGCTTTAATCCCGGACGTGGCTAGCGAGTTTTTCGAGAACCTCGCGTAATGCTTTATCCTTCGTGTGCCCGGCTTCCTCTTTGAGGAGCCGGGCATTTTCTTTGCTCAAGGGCTCTTTTTTGAACGCCGGTTTTTCCTGGAACCGTGCCGGGGCAACCTTGACCTTCAGTTTCCAGACAAACCGGAATAGCTCGTTCTCCCGAACTCTCTCCATGATCTCGTGCTGACGGAACCGGATCTGGCTGGCTTTGCCGGCTGTTTCGGCGGTCAGAACCAGTTCGCCTTCCTTGCAGCTCACGAACCGTGTTCCCTTGATCAGATCCTTTGGAAGGGCCGCCAGAACTTCCTCTTCTGCCTGCCTGTGGAGTTCAGCCTTTGCAACGAGATCCTTGAGTACCGGGGTCTTGCCAAGCTTGTCGAAGGTCATTTTTTGCTCGCTCTTGCGTTTCATGACGGCGTTTTTACTCGACGGCTCCGTTTACGATTGGTTACACTTCGGCACGGTTTGTGCGTAGTGCCTGTATTACACTCGTTTTACATTGTGCTAAATGAGTATGTCTACCGGGCGCTGCAATTTTTTCAGTATGTAGCTGTTGCCAAAGGATGGCAGACCCCCTTCGGATTTTTCCGGGGCGCAACACTACAGGATGCGGTTGCGGCTCAACGATGAAACCAGATGAAGATATGAACATTATTCTCGTTGGCAAACGCCACGGAAAGTCCCGTGTGTTGTCAATCAACAGTACGCTTGCCGTCGGCCTCTTGTTTGTGGTGCTTTCCCTGCTCGTTGCAGCTGGCTGGGCAGGTTACCAGATGGCGGTAGAGCAGGTTGCGGCCAGAGAGCCCACCAACGCCGAGTTGGTGGCCGAGTGGCAACAAAAACTGGCAGAGCAGAAGGCGGAGCTGGCCGGCATTGAAGAGAACGTCCAGCAGCAGGTTGATGCGTTGACGCTGCGTCTTGGCGAGATTCAGGGGCGTTTGTTGCGCCTGGATGCACTGGGCCAGAGGTTCGTGGAATCCGGCTTGGTCGCCAGCGATGAGTTCAACTTCGATCAGCCGGCCGCTGTCGGTGGCCCGGAAGATGCACTGTCCGGTGATTCTTTTTCAGCGCCTGAGCTGACCCGCATGATTGAGGAAATGGAGTGGCGGATCGAGGACCGCGAGCAGCAATTGCGGTTGCTCGATCAGCTGGCATCCAGCAAGCGGCTTGAGGACGAACTCTACCTGGAAGGTCGCCCGATCACCTGGGGTTGGTTGTCCTCCAAGTACGGTTACCGTTCTGATCCGTTTACCGGCAAGCGCACCTGGCATGCCGGGGTAGATCTGGCCGGTAAGGATGGAAGTGACATCATCTCGGTTGCGGGTGGTGTGGTGACCTACGCCGGGGAGCGCTATGGCTACGGGAATCTGGTGGAAGTCGACCATGGGGATGGTCTGATCACCCGTTATGCCCACTGCAAGACCATCAAGGTAAACGTGGGTGATGTTGTTCAGAAGGGCCAGGTAGTGGCGCTGATGGGCAGCACCGGACGCTCAACCGGCCCCCATGTGCACTTTGAAGTTATCCGGAATGGCAAGTCTGAAAACCCGGAAACCTATATCAAGCGGGCGAGCCGCTGATCCGGATTCGGGGCACCCGCCCTCAGAACCTCTCCGCCATTCCGCGCCCGGCCAGTTTTTATCCGTGAATCCGGTGCCTCATCGGCGACTTCTTGCGCCTGTGTGAGGCCTGCCTTTTGTCCTGTTACAAAATAAGGTTAGAATGCCGGCTTCCTCCGTTTAATCAAAGAAGCAGTGGTCTATGTTCACAAAGCTTGCAACCAAGATGTTCGGCAGTAAAAACGCCAGAGAAATCAAGAGAATGCGTAAAGCAGTCATGCGCATTAATGAGCTTGAAGAGCAATATGGCAATCTGTCTGACTCCGAGTTGCAGGGCAAGACCGCGGAGTTCCGTCGCCGGATCGACGAGGGCGAATCCCTGGATGCGCTGCTTGCAGAAGCCTTCGCAACCGTGCGTGAAGCGGGCCGCCGGGTTATGGGCATGCGTCATTACGACGTCCAGCTGATCGGTGGTATCACCCTGCACGAAGGCCGGATCGCGGAAATGAAGACCGGTGAGGGCAAGACGCTGGTTGCTACCGCGGCCGTATACCTCAACGCATTGTCCGGTAAGGGTGTCCACGTTGTAACCGTGAACGATTACCTGGCCCGTCGTGATGCCGACTGGATGGGCAAACTCTATCGGTTCCTGGGCATGCAAGTGGGTGTCGTGGCGTCAGGTCAGCCGGCGGAGGAGAAGCGTGCCGCTTACCAGGCAGACATTACCTACGGTACCAACAACGAATTCGGCTTCGACTACCTGCGCGACAATATGGCGTTTAGCACGGAAGACAAGGTCCAGCGGGGATTGAACTACGCGATCGTGGACGAAGTGGATTCGATCCTGATCGATGAAGCCAGAACGCCGCTGATCATTTCCGGTGCAGCCGAGGACAGCTCCAAGCTGTACCAGGCCATCAATGAACTGATCCCCAGCCTGGAAAAAGGTGAAGTGCCTGAAGAAGGCGAGCCCACTGGCGACTTCACCATTGACGAAAAGTCCCGCCAGGTCGAGCTGACTGAAGGCGGCCATGAGAAGGTTGAAGAGCTGTTGCTGGATCGCGGCCTCCTGAAGGAAGGGGAGAGCCTTTATTCCGCGGCCAACCTCAGCCTGTTGCACCACGTGCATTCGGCACTGCGGGCCCACCACCTGTTCCAGAAAGACGTGGATTATATTGTCCAGGGTGGCCAGGTTGTCATTGTTGACGAGCATACCGGTCGTACCATGCCGGGCCGCCGCTGGAGCGAAGGTCTCCACCAGGCCGTTGAGGCCAAAGAGGGTGTCAAGATCCAGGCCGAAAGCCAGACACTGGCCTCCACCACCTTCCAGAACTACTTCCGGCTGTACGACAAACTGGCCGGCATGACCGGTACGGCAGATACCGAAGCCTTCGAATTCCGCCAGATCTACGGTCTCGACGTGGTAGTTATTCCGCCCAACAAGCCGATCCAGCGGACCGACTACAACGACCTGGTGTATCTGACCCAGGAAGAGAAGTTCCACGCGATCATTGACGAGATCAAGGATGTCACCGCCGAGGGACGTCCGATCCTGGTGGGTACCGCGTCTATCGAGGCGTCCGAGCTACTCTCAATGCTGC
>JAWWAT010000430.1:0-3367 GCA_033721635.1 Marinobacter sp.
ACCGGCTTTCGGACAAGGGAGTCGGCGGTTTGAGAAAAATAAAAGTGGTTTGGCAGACCAAGCTACACGTGAGGACAACCGAGAGTATCGGTTGTCGCAAGAGCTTAAGGTTGAGATAGCTGCATGCCTGGGGAGTCGGGCGTGGATGTCGGGGAAGCTTTGCAAAAGTGTGAGCAGCATGGATGCTGCGATCAAGCCCCCAGGGATGGGTTCACGGCGTCTTTTGAAACCCGCACCCCACCAGCCGGCCCAGCGGCCATACTCCTTTTAAAAGGCGACCCCAAAAAAGAGGGCGAACAGAAGAATGGCAACAAACACCAAAAGAAAAGAGTCCATGGCAGACAGGGTTTACGAAGCCCTGAAAGACGACATCTTTGAGTTCCGCCTGATCCCTGGTGACAAGTTCAGCGAGGGCGATGTGGGCACGCGTCTGAAAGCCAGCCGTACGCCGGTTCGGGAGGCCCTGTACCGATTGCAGCGGGAAGGCTACGTGGAGGTGTTGTTTCGCAGTGGCTGGCAGGTTAAGCCGTTTGATTTCCGGCAGGTGGAGGAACTGTACGACCTGCGGATTACCCTGGAGCGGGCGGCGATGCACAAGATCTGCGGGCTGGATGAAGAACCTTCGGCAATCCGCATGCTGACCGCCATCTGGAACCCGGATCACCCCTCCGAGCGGGCCGTGGGCAGCACGGTTCGGGCGCTGGATGAGAGCTTCCATTGCGACCTGGTGGCCGCAGCCGGCAATCGGGAGATGACTCGAATTCACCGGGAGATCACCGACCGGCTCCGGATTATCCGGCGCCTGGACTTCACTCGCGATGATCGGGTGGACGCCACCTACGTGGAACACGCCGCGATTCTGGAGGCGCTCCGGAATGGCATGGCGAGCGAGGCGGCGGATCGGTTGACCCGACATATCCGGGCCAGCCAGAAGGCGGTTCGCGAAATCACCATGGAACGGATTCGGGAGGCCGCTGCGGCCCATCGCAACGGGCAACAAATTGCCTCGCAGGACGCGTAAATACTGAACTCGCGTTCATTTCCGTCTGCACCCCAAAACTTACAAACCTGTAAGACATATCGCACAAACCTGGGAGCGATTCTCCGATAGGTAGGAATTCTACCCAACGTAGAATGGTCATTGTCAGGGATGACAAGCCAGCAAGGAACGTTGGCTCAAGGATGAGAACTCCAGGGAAGAGTCCTTCGCGGCTCAGGAGTTGCCCAAAGGATCAGGGCTTACAGGGATGACCACAGGGAAGACGCGCTCAGGATGAGTCGCACGCCTGAAGGATTAGGCAGGGGTCAGCCACGGAATCGGGGACCACAAGGATTGTGGTCCCGTCCGTGCACTCCCCATCCCCACAGACATTTCTGCTCTCTTCTTACATTTCGCTTCTGCTGCTTTGCGCCCTGGCACACAACCAATAACGCAAATTAGCCTCAGGAGCTTACACCCATGAAGCGCACACCGCTTTTCGCAACCCTCGTTCTGCTGTTCAGCCTGGTTACCGGTTTTGCCCACGCCCAGGAAGCCGCCATCAATATCAACACGGCCGATGTGGCCACCCTCGCCAGCCTGAACGGCATTGGCCAGAGCAAGGCTGAAGCCATCGTTGCCTATCGCGAAGCCAATGGTCCGTTTGCGGTTACCGCAGACCTGGCGAATGTGAAAGGGATTGGCGAGCGCACCATTGAGAAGAACGCCCCGCGCCTGACCGTCAAGTAATGCCCCGGGCAGTGGCAAGCTGCCACTGCCCTTCATCTGCCTGCCCCCTCCCCTTTCTCTTTCCGGCTGCCCATAAAGTCGTCTGGCAACACCGCACTCTCCACCCTATTATTGCTTGATAACAATTCAAACATCGTAGAGCGTCCGCACATGGTCGATCCCATCAAGGTTTACCCGTCAAAACCTTCGAAAGTTTATTTCTACGGCACCTGTCTGGTGGACATGTTCTATCCGGATGCGGGCATCGCCGGGGTGGAGTTGCTGGAGCGGGAAGGCATTGAGGTGCTTTTTCCGCACAACCAGACCTGCTGTGGCCAGCCGGCCTACACCTCGGGCTACCATGACGAGGCCCGATCAGTGGCGCGCGCACAGCTGGACCTGTTCCCGGAAGACTGGCCCATCGTGGTGCCCTCCGGTTCCTGCGGCGGGATGATGCGCAAGCATTACCCGGATCTGTTCAAAGACACCCCGGACGAAGTGAAAGCTGCCGAGGTGGCCGGCCGGGTCTGGGAGCTGACGGATTTTCTGCTTAACGTCTGCCATATCAAGCTGGATGACCTGGGCGAGCCCACCACGGTGGCCATGCACACTTCCTGCTCCGCCCGCCGCGAAATGGGCGTGGCCGAGGTGGGGCCGAAACTCCTTGGCCAGTTGAAGAACGTGAATTTGGTGGAGCAGATTCGGCCGGAGGAATGCTGCGGCTTTGGCGGGACCTTCGCCGTACGTCATCCGGAGATTTCCGGAGCCATGGTGAGCGAGAAGGTGGACACCCTCGTGGATACCGGCGCCAAAGAATTTGTCACCACCGATTGCGGCTGTCTGATGAACATTGCCGGCTACGCCGAGAAGAACCAGAAGCCGGTTTCGGGCCAGCACATTCTCAGTTTCCTGTGGGCGCGAACCCAGGGCAAAGGGGGGCAGCAGTCATGAGCGAGACAGCCGAGCACACTGGCCATCATATCGATGTAAAACAGTTTCACCCGCGAGCTCAGGCGGCCATTCACAACCCAAAGATCCGCAAGAACTTCCGCAGTGCCATGGACGGGCTGATGTCCAAGCGCAAGGCGGCGTTCGAGGGCTGGGACCTGGAAACCCTCCGTGATCTGGGTGCCAATGTTCGCCTGCGCGCCCTCGCCAATCTGCCAGACTTGCTGGAGCAGCTTGAGAACAAGCTGACCGAAAACGGCATCAAGGTGCACTGGGCGGTGGATGGCGATGAAGCCTGCCGGATCGTGCGGGATATCTGCAGGGCCCGGAATGCCAAGACGGTGATCAAGGGCAAGTCCATGGTCTCCGAGGAAATGGAGCTGAACCATTATCTGGAGGACCAGGGCATCGAAGCCCTGGAATCGGACCTGGGCGAATACATTGTGCAGTTGGCGGATGAAACGCCATCGCACATCATCATGCCGGCGATTCACAAGAACACCGGTGAAATTTCCGAGTTACTGCACGAGAAAACCGGCACCGATCTCTCCAACGATGTGGAATACCTTACCGCCAGCGCCCGCCAGCAGCTGCGGGAAAAGTTCATGAATGCCGACGTGGGGGTTTCCGGGGTCAACTTTGCGGTGGCTGAGACCGGCACTCTGTGCCTGGTTGAAAATGACGGCAACGGCCGGATGACCACCACCGTGC
>JAWWAT010000431.1:0-3354 GCA_033721635.1 Marinobacter sp.
AAGGCCGCATGCCCCATTTCCCAGAGCGGCGGATTGACACCTGGATGGTAGGGAACGTCCAGTGCGCTCTCCGGCAGGGAACACACCAGGGTCTCCGTGCGCTTCCGCGTCCATTCAAGCTGATCCAGCAATTCCTCCTTTGCCGCATCGATTTGCTCAATCGCTGTCATCTGGCCAACCACTTATCGTCAAACGGTCCCCTCAGCATACCAGAGAGTCAAAAGCCGGGTTAATCGCACTCACGCCCAAACAGCGAGAATGACAGGAACAGCCACCAGGGTTACTAATAAAGATAACGGCAGCCCCAGGCGCCAGTAATCGCCAAACCGGTAGCCACCGGGCTCCATAACCAGCGCGTTGGACTGGTGCCCCACGGGCGTCAGAAAGGCGCATGAGGCGCCAACAGCCACCGCCATCAACAGGGCGTCTGCGGCAATGCCCAGCTGGCCTGAAAGACTCAGGGCAATGGGGGCAACCAGAATGGCGGCCGCGGCATTATTCACAACGTTGGAGAGCAACATCGTGCCCATCAGCACAACCGCAACAACCAACCAGGCATCGCCGCCGGAGCCTAGCATCAGCATCCAGGAAGCAATCAACTCTGCCCCTCCGGTGGTTTCGAGGGCCTGCCCCACGGGAATCATTGCGGCAAGCAAAACGATAACGGGCCAGTCAATCGCCCGATAGGCTTCCTGGTTGCTGAGGACGCCACTGAGAACCATCACAACGGCGCAGGCTACCAGGGCGACCGGCGGCGACAACCAGCCAACAACAATCACGGCGATGGCAGTGACAAAAAGCCCGCCAGCCAGAAGCGCATTGCGTTCGCGGCCGAACCGGAGGCCTCTCTCTGCCAGAGGCAGGCAACCCAGCTCCTGAAGGGTGACGCGCAAGGTTTCCTCCTCACCTTGAACGAGAAGAATGTCACCGGCCTGGAAGCTGATGTCGCCGAGGCGTCGTTGCAACCGTTGTCCCTGGCGGGCAACAGCGACAATGTTGAGGCCATTCTGCTCACGGAGATTCAATCTGTTGGCGGTTTTGCCGATCAAACCGGATTCTGGCGTGATCACCGCTTCCATCAAGCGGACGTCACCCTCGGACAGTGACTTTTCGCGCGGTTTTTCCGGGGCATTCTCATCTTCGTCGGACTCCTCGGAGGGGGACTCCTCTACATTTGCCAACTCGAGGCCTGTGCTGTCCAGAAATTCCTGCAAAGCATCGGTATCCGCCTCCACCAATAGCAGATCGCCGCCGCGCAAAACGGAAAACGTCGACGGTGCCAATGACCGTTTATCATCCCGGATCAACGCGAGCACCACCACATCCTTCTCTGCGTCAGCGCGTGTCAGCAGACCATGCAATGTTGCGCCAACGTGGGAGGAATCATCTGGAACCCGGAGTTCCGTAACATAATCCCCCACACTGAACAGCTTGCTACCATCATCGGGCTCCCCCCGCCTGGGCGTCAGACGCCACCCCACCAGTGTGATAAAGGCAATGCCCGCGAGGGTTATCGCCAGGCCCACCGGTGCGAAATCAAACATGCCAAAAGAACCCGTTTCCCTATAACTGGCAATAATGATGTTCGGAGGCGTGCCGATCAGGGTCATGGTCCCGCCCAGCAGGGAGCCAAACGCCAGGGGCATCAGCAGCAGCGAGGGCGACCGCCCGGCCTCCCGGGACATCCAGATTGCAACCGGCATCAGAAGCGCAAGGGCACCGACATTGTTGATAAATCCCGAGCAGAGGGCCACCACCGAAGTCAGCATCAAAACCTGCAGTGTCGGACGGTGCCCGACCTTGCCCAGCAGGCGGGCCAACCGGTCAACCACACCGCCGTTTACCAGTCCCTGACTGATCACCAGAACCGCAGCCACAGTCACAACAGCCGGGTGGCCAAAACCATCGAATAACTGATCTGCCGGTACGATGCCGGCGATGGCAACGGCGAGAAGCGCCAGCAGAGCGACCAGGTCGAACCGGATTCGATTCCAGACAAACAGCACCAGGGCGATCCCCAGTATCGAAAAAACAATAGCCTGACCGACGCTCACTGTAACTCCATGCTTTAAGTCCTTGTCCGTCTGGTTTGCAGTCTGTGTCGGCAAACTTTACAGGGAGCCGGGGATGACAGAATCCTCTCTCTTTAAGCTCCTGAAAGGCCTACAAGTGTATAAACTGGCATACAAACTGAATGTCCGCCAGCAGGAGTTGTTTGCCTGTTTCCCCAAGCCGTATGCGGTCACAGGGCAGTGATCGGATCGAGCAGTTCCGGTATTACCAGCATTTACTGAACGTTCAGCAGTTCGTTTTCCAGGCAAATTCTCGGGGAGAGTCGCCATGAAGGAAAAACGACCGCTTGTTTGGTTGTCGGCGGTGTACCCGGTTTTAACGGCCGGCGGGCCCTTGCTCGCGGACTGGCGGCTTATTCATGTCTCTGCTTCAGACAATCCCCACACGGGCGGGATGCCCCACGATGGGGCCAAAGTCGGCGTCTTTGACCTCGGCTCACTGAAAGGGGATCAACTGGCCCGTCTTCCGGACTGGCTGGACACAGTTCCGGTCCAGCACTGGGTCGCCATACTCGAACCCCACCAGATTCAGAGCCCGGAAATCTGTGCTCTCATAAACCGTTACTGCAAGGACTACCACACACTGCCTCTCCAAGCCGACCGACTCAATGCGATTCTCGGCCACCTGTGGGGAATGTCTGAACTGCAGGCAAAGGCCTCCCGGGCCAGACCCGCTTCTTACCACGACTTTGCCCTTGAGGGGGAATCCCTGGCTATTCAGCATGTCAGAGAGCTATTGCAGAAATTCGCCCGCACTGAAGAGTCAGTACTGATCTATGGCGAAAACGGGACCGGCAAGGAAGCCGCAGCCCGTTTCATCCACGACAACTCGCCACGAAGCAACAAGCCAATGATTGCGGTGAACTGTGCAGCCCTGCCCCGTTCCCTGACCCAGAACGAGCTCTTCGGTCACGAAAAAGGGGCTTTCACCCATGCCATGAGTGCACAGAAAGGGCGAATCGAGGCGGCTAATGGCGGCACTCTTTTGCTCATCGGTGTCGATGAACTCTGCCCAGAACAGCAGTCAGCCATTCTACGCTTCCTCCAGGAGGGCGTGATTGAGCGACTGGGCTCTACTCATCCCATCAGTGTTGATACCCGAGTGATTGCGACAAGCACGAAGCCGCTTGAACAACTGGTAAAGACCGGGGACTTCCGAAGCGATGTGTTTTACCGGCTTGGGAGCCTGCATGTTTTTTTGCCGCCACTTCGGGATCGGAGAGAGGACATCCCCGTTCTGGCCAACCGGATACTCTCTGCCACACCCTCGGCTAACGGCGCC
>JAWWAT010000432.1:0-3352 GCA_033721635.1 Marinobacter sp.
CGGCCAATCGGCACGCTCAGTGTGCCAGTCACCTTCGCCGGGGTCAGTTCCTCAATGGTTGCATCGCGGTCATTGGGGATGACCTTAACCCAGTCGTTCGCCTTGGCCAGAATGGACTCAATTTCCGAAACCGGCAGATCCTTCTTCAGCTTGATGGTCAGCGCCTGGCTGTGGGAGCGCATGGCGCCAATCCGTACGCAGATGCCATCAATGGGAATCGGGTTATCAGAGCGACCGAGAATCTTGTTGGTCTCGACACCCGCTTTCCATTCTTCCTTGCTCATCCCATTGTCGAGCTGCTTGTCGATGAACGGAATCAGGCTGCCTGCCAGGGGCACCTGGAAGTGCTCCGTTGGGAAACCGTCCGAACGCATGGTCTCGGTAACCTTGCGATCGATGTCCAGAATCGCGGAGGACGGGTCCTCCAGCTCGGACTCCACGCTCTTGTTGAGCGCGCCCATCTGATTCAACAGCTCGCGCATGTTTTGCGCGCCAGAACCGGAAGCCGCCTGATAGGTCATGGGCGATACCCACTCGATCAGATCCTGCTCCAGCAGGCCACCGAGGGCCAGCATCATCAGGCTGACGGTGCAGTTGCCACCGATATAGTCCTTCACGCCTTTCTCGAGCGCGGCATCAATCACGTTTCGGTTGACTGGATCCAGAACAATTACGGAGTGGTCAACCATCCGCAGCGTGGATGCGGCGTCAATCCAGTAACCTTCCCAGCCTGCGTCGCGGAGCTTCTGATAAACCGCACCGGTGTAATCGCCACCCTGACAGGTAACAATCACGTCCATGGTTTTCAGAATTTCGACGTCAAACGCATCTTGCAGAGGTGGCACACCTTCTTTACCCACATCCGGTGCCGGCTTGCCAGCCTGGGAGGTGGTAAAAAAGACCGGTTCGATATCGGCAAAATCGTTTTCTTCACGCATGCGCTGCATGAGGACCGAGCCCACCATGCCACGCCAACCTACAAGTCCAACTCGCTTCATGTGCGATCTTTAGACCTCGTTTTATGCCCGCCCTCTACCTTTATCGCTGGCAGGGACAGGATGGATGATCCCGCAGCAACTGCGTCCTGTTGCCGTCGGGTCTCAAATACACTGGCCGGGGCCTCGGCTTTACAGCGCAGCCAGAACCGCCTCACCCATTTCCCGGGTGGAGACCTTCTTCGCGCCCTCGGACATGATGTCCGCAGTACGCAGGCCCTGATCCAGAACTTTGCTGACCGCCGCTTCAATCGCTTCGGCGGCTTTTTCCTCATTCAGACTGTACCGCAACATCATGGCGGCACTGAGGATAGTGGCCAGCGGATTGGCAATACCCTGCCCGGCAATATCCGGCGCAGACCCGTGGCAGGGCTCGTACATCCCCTGCTTTTCCGAGTTCAGCGACGCCGATGGCAACATGCCAATGGAGCCGGTGAGCATTGCCGCTTCGTCCGAGAGAATATCACCAAACATGTTGCCAGTCACAATCACATCGAATTGCTTGGGTGCCCGGACCAGCTGCATGGCGGCATTGTCCACATACATATGGGACAGCTCCACATCCGGATATTCCCGACGTAGATCGTTCATGATTTCCCGCCACAAAACAGTCACTTCCAGCACATTCGCCTTGTCCACGGAGCACAGTTTCTTGCCTCGCTGCTGGGCGGCTTCAAAAGCGACCCGGCCAATACGACGAATTTCCGATTCGGTGTAGGCGTAAGTGTTGTAACCCTGGCGCTCGCCGCTCTCAAGCTCACGGACGCCGCGAGGCTGGCCAAAATAGATACCGCCGGTCAGCTCACGGACAATCATGATGTCCAGACCGGAAACGACTTCCGGCTTCAGGGAGGAGGCGGAGGCCAGTTGCGGGTAAAGAATTGCGGGCCGCAGGTTGGCGAACAGTTCGAGATTGGATCGCAGCCCCAACAGCCCTTTCTCCGGGCGCTTGGCCATGGGCAGGCTGTCCCACTGCGGGCCGCCAACAGCACCCAATAGAATCGCATCGGCCTTGGTTGCCTTCTCGAGGGTTTCATCCGGGAGCGGTGTGTCGGCTTCGTCGATCGCCGCACCGCCCACCAGACCTGACTCGAAACTCAGGTCGAGGTTGAACTGGTCATTGATTTTGCGAAGCACTTTTTCCGCTTCAGCGACGATTTCCGGACCGATACCGTCGCCGGGGAGCATCAGGATTGTTCTGGGCATGTTGTTTCCTTAATTCCATTCCTTTGTGTCGGATTAGCGCCAGCGTAATCCGACATTAAAATCAGCTGCCAGCGCCAAATAACCAGGGCGCCGTCTTCCGCCGGCTTTCTTCGTAAGATCGGATCAGCTCCGCATCTTCCAGAGTGACCCCGATATCGTCCAGACCTTTCAGCAGACAATGACGACGAAAATCATCCACCTCGAACGTGAAGGTCTCACCAGACGGAGTGGTTACAGTTCTGGCCTCCAGATCCACTGCCAAGTCATAACCTTCACTCTGTTCAACCTCCTTGAATAGCTGGTCGACTACTTCCTCAGCAAGAACAATAGGTAACAGGCCATTCTTAAAGCAATTGTTGTAGAAAATATCGGCAAAGCTCGGGGCGATGATCACCCTGAAACCGAAATCCTCCAGCGCCCAGGGCGCGTGTTCGCGGCTGGAGCCACAGCCAAAATTACGTCTCGCCAACAGTACACTGGCGTTCTTGTACCGATCCTGATTCAGGACAAAATCCGGATTAATCGGTCGGGTGGAGCAGTCCTGGTCCGGTTTGCCTTCATCCATATAACGCAGTTCATCAAACAGATTCGGCCCGAAGCCGGTGCGTTTGATGGACTTAAGAAACTGCTTGGGAATAATCATGTCCGTATCCACGTTGGAACGGTCCATGGGGGCGACAACGCCCTGGTGTTGCGTAAATGCGCGCATGGTTCTCTCCTGTGGATCAGTTCATCAGCTCACGGACATCAACGAAATGGCCGGTTACCGCCGCGGCTGCAGCCATGGCCGGACTCACCAGATGGGTACGCCCGCCAAAGCCCTGACGGCCCTCGAAGTTCCGGTTCGACGTGGAAGCACAATGCTCACCCTGCCCCAGCTTGTCGGCGTTCATGGCCAGACACATGGAGCACCCCGGATCACGCCATTCCAGACCGGCCTCGATAAAGATCTTGTCCAGACCTTCCTGTTCCGCCTGGGCTTTCACCAGGCCGGAACCCGGCACGACCATCGCCTGCTTCAGAATCGGCGACACCTTGCGCCCTTTTACCACGGCCGCGGCCTCACGCAGATCTTCAATCCGGCTGTTGGTACAAGAGCCAATGAACACCCGGTCCAGCTTGATATCGGTAATCGCCATATTGGGCTGTAA
>JAWWAT010000433.1:0-3346 GCA_033721635.1 Marinobacter sp.
AGGACGGCGACGGCAACGAGGTTCGAAGCGCCTACAAGAATTCCGAGGCTCGCCTGGATGCGGCCTGGCAGGCGGACAATGGTTTTTATATCAAGGGACTGGTGAGCCTGCAGGAGGAGCGGGATGTGAAATACGCTGGCTCCGGGATGGATGCACCGAAAACCGATACCGATATCCTGCGTCTGGAACTGGGCTCGCCGGTGGCCAACGGCAACTGGAACCTGCTGGCCTGGCAGGCCGATGTTGATCACATCATGGATAACTTCAGTCTCCGGGAATCCATGATGAAAATGCTGACGGATTCCGAGACCGTGACCCGGGGGCTGCGCCTGACGCTGGACCAGAGCCCGGATGCCCGAACAGACTGGGCCATTGGTGCGGATCTCGAGACCAATAACTGGTACGCCGAACGCTTCGGGGGAGCGAACCTTGACAGGCTCACGTCGGTACTCTGGCCCGATGTCGATCGCGACCGTTCCGGCCTCTTTGCCGAGCGCTTCTACCGGGTAACCTCGGCCTTGAAGCTTGGCGGCGGCGTGCGCTACGACCGCGTGGAAATGTCCGCAGCGGCAGCCGACAAGGTGTTTGGCAGCGGCATGATGGCAATGTCGGCCGCAGAGGCCTATCAGGCGATCTATGGCACCACCAATACCGACGTTACCGACGACAACTTCAGTGGTTTTGTCAGCACCGACTGGCGATTCTCTCCGGTCCAGTCGCTGGTGATTACCGCCAGCCATAGCGTGCGCAGCCCGGGCGTGACCGAGCGCTACATTGCCAGCTGGAACAACATGGACCCCTCAAGGCGCTGGGTGGGCAACCCTGCTCTGGAGCCTGAGACCCACCGCAAGCTGGAACTGGCGATGCCCGGGCAGCGCAACGGCTGGCACTGGCGCCCGGCCGTTTGGGTGGATCAGGTGGATGACTTTGTCCTGCGTACCCGGAATGCCGACCAGGTCAGTGTCTACCGCAATATCGATGCAAGGCTGATGGGCGTTGAAGCGCAGCTTGGATGGAGCAACGGCACCTGGAGTACCGATAGCAGTCTGGCATCTGTCAGGGGCGAGAACCGGGACGGCGATAAGCCACTGCCACAAATTCCCCCGGTCCAGTTTATTCAGACCCTTGGTTGGCAGCACATGGGGCATGCCCTTGAACTGGAGTGGATGCTGGTCCGTCGCCAGGACCGAGTGGATCTGGAATCCGGGCAGGACCCCGGCACGTCACCGGGCTACGGTGTGCTGAACCTGTCCGGAAGCCACCCGCTCGCAGACTACCTGAGTGTCAGCTGGGCGGTGGAAAACCTGTTTGATAACACCTGGGCGCCCCACGTTAGCCGGGCCAATACTGATCCATTTAACCCCGAAGCCGTAAGAGTAAATGAGCCTGGCCGGACCCTGCGTGCCGCACTGACAGCCAGGTGGTAAGACTTTGCATGGCGGTTACCCGCTTCTCATAGCCGGCGGGTGACATTCTTGCCCCGAGTGGAACCAACTCCTCCACCCGGGGCTTTTTTATGACTGATCAAAAATTGCCCTGCCTCAATTCTGGATTCCACTTCATGAACTATGCTTTAGCCATGCAGATCTGAGCCAGTGGTGCGCAACCACTGAGGAGGTGCTCAGCCCCTGAGGTTCCCGGAAAGAGCCTGTCTGCACAATGCGATTCAGGAAAGGAGACGCATCGTGACTGAAGACGAAAAATTGCCAGAAAACCCTGAAACCGACCTTGCTTCCCGATTCCCCACTGCTTACACCATTCTTTTTGGCCTGATTATTCTGGTGGCCGCCCTGACCTGGCTTATTCCGGCTGGGCAATACGAGCGCGCCATGAATGAAGAGGTGGGACGGGAGGTGGCGGTTCCAGGCACCTACCAGACCGTCGACCCGAATCCCCAGGGCTTCGTTGATGTCCTCATGGCGCCGACAGCCGGGTTCTACGATCCCGACAGTTACGTTGCCAATGCCATCGATGTCGCCATGTTCATACTGTTTCTGGGCGGTTTTCTCGGTGTGATGAATGCGACCGGGGCCATCGATACCGGCATCCGAAGCGCGATGCGGCACCTGAAGGGCCATGAGATCTGGATGATTCCGATACTGATGGTGCTCTTCGCCATCGGTGGCACGACCTACGGGATGGCTGAGGAAACCCTGGCGTTTTACGCGATTCTGATCCCCGTGATACTTGCGGCCGGCTACGACGCCGTGACCGGGGTTGCCATTATTCTGATCGGCGCCGGCATTGGTGTGCTGGGCTCCACGATTAACCCGTTTGCCACCGTGATTGCAGCCAATGCAGCGGGTATCCCGTTCACTGACGGTATTGTGCTGCGCTTTATTCTGCTGATCGGCGGTTTGTTGATCTGTATCGGTTACGTGATGCGATACGCCCACCGGGTAAAAACCAATCCGTCGCGATCGGTGGTCGCCAAGCAATGGCCGGCCCACAAGAAACTCTTTCTGCAGGGCGATGATCAGGAGATTCACAGCGCCACCCTGACCACGACCCAGATTATTGCCCTGGTCATATTTGCCCTGACCTTTGTCGTGATGATCTGGGGTGTGTCATCCCAGGGCTGGTGGATGGCCCAGATGGGCTCTCTGTTTTTTGGCGCCGCCATTGTGATCGGCATCGTTGCAAGACTGGGTGAGAAGAAACTGACCGGCAGTTTTGTCGATGGTGCCCGTGATCTGCTCGGGGTCGCCCTGGTGGTCGGCCTGGCCCGTGGCATTGTGGTGATCATGGAGCAAGGCATGATTGCCGACACCATACTGCACAGCGCTGAAACCTCGCTGGGTGGCCTGCCGGAACTGGCCTTTATCAACCTGATGTTCTGGATCGAGGTTGGTATGAGTTTCTTCGTGCCCTCGTCCTCCGGTCTGGCCGTCCTGTCCATGCCGATCCTTGCCCCGCTGGCGGATTTTGCCAACGTGGGGCGGGATCTGGTGGTGACCGCCTACCAGTCTGCCAACGGCCTGGTAAACCTGATCAATCCGACCTTTGCGGTGGTGGTTGGCGGGCTTGCCATCGGGCGGGTGTCTTACGATCGCTGGCTCGCATTCATCTGGCCTTTGCTGCTTATCCTGACCGTGTTTATCACGGTAGTCATAAGCCTGGGCGCCATGCTGTGAGCGCTCGACAAAAGGAGCTTTGTCATGTCTGAACACACACTAGGAGTGCACTCTGAAACCGGAACTCTGCGTCAGGTCATTATCTGCCGGCCTGGGTTGGCTCACCGGCGATTGACGCCGTCCAACTGCGACGCCCTGTTGTTCGATGATGTCTTCTGGGTCAAGCAGGCCCAGAAAGATCATGACGTGTTTGCCAGCGTGATGCGTGGTCG
>JAWWAT010000434.1:0-3342 GCA_033721635.1 Marinobacter sp.
ACCCTTGAGGGTATTCTTGGAGCCGGTGAGAATCGCCACCCACTTGTACAGGGTGCCCTGCTGCTCGTCCGGCACCAGCAACTTGATGCCGCTCTTGGCAGACATCTTGTTCAGGTCCTTGGCAATCCCTGAGAGCGCCTGCGCCGCCATGACCCAGGGCGCTGTGAGCATGGCCGCCGGCACCGCCAGCATGCCCAACGCCACAATCTGCAGGAACAACCCGATATTCATGGTGCGGTTCAGCCCCATGCGGGCACCCAGGTAACCGCCCACAAGGTTGGTCACCACCCCGAAGAACTCATAGAAGATAAACAGCAGGGCGATTTCCAGGGGCGAGTAACCCAACTGGTGGAAATGCAGCACCACCAGCATCCGCAGGGCGCCATCGGTAAGGGTAAAGGCCCAGTAGTTGCCGGTGATTACCAGGTACTGTCGGATGGCCGCGGTCATATCAGGCCAGACCCACCCTGCGCGCCAGTTCTGCGGTGCGGTTGGCATAGCCCCACTCGTTGTCGTACCAGGCGTAGATCTTCACCTGGGTGCCGTTGACCACCATGGTGGACAGGGCATCGACGATGGACGAGCGCGGGTCGGTCTTGTAGTCAATGGACACCAACGGACGCTCCTCGTAGCCCAGAATGTCTTTCAGTTCGCCCTCGGCCGCGTCTTTGAGCAGTTTGTTTACAGTTTCACGATCAGTAGCCTTCTCCACTTCAAAGACACAATCGGTCAGTGAAGCGTTGGTGAGCGGCACGCGCACCGCGTGGCCGTCCAGACGCCCCCTCAGTTCGGGGAATATCTCGATAATCGCCGTGGCGGAACCGGTGCTGGTGGGAATCAACGAACTGCCGCAGGCCCTGGCCCGGCGGAGATCCTTGTGGGGGGCATCGATGATGGTCTGGGTATTGGTCAGGCTGTGAATGGTGGTGATGGAGCCGTGTTTGATGCCCAGCTTCTCGTGGATCACCTTCACTACCGGCGCTAGGCAGTTGGTGGTGCAGGAGGCGGCGGTAACAATGCGGTCGTTGGCCGGGTCGAAAATATCGTCGTTCACACCTACCACAATGTTCTTTGCGCCCGCCTCCTTCACCGGTGCCGTGACCACGACACGCTTCACGCCCTGATCCAGGTACGCCTGAAGGGCACTGACCTTCTTGTTCACACCGCTGGCCTCGATCACCAGATCGCAGCCGGACCAGTCGGTTTCACCGATGGTTTTGTTGTGGGTCACGCGGATGCGCTTCCCGTCGATCTCGATCTCCGTCCCGTCCGCAGTGGCCTCCTGGC
This sequence comes from Marinobacter sp., assembly GCA_033721635.1. Lineage (GTDB taxonomy): Bacteria > Pseudomonadota > Gammaproteobacteria > Pseudomonadales > Oleiphilaceae > Marinobacter. The sequence continues at coordinate 1,288 of JAWWAT010000434.1, forward strand.
TCCAGCGACCATGGATGCTGTCAAAGTTGAGCAGGTGGGCCAGCGTGGCGGCATCGGCACCCGGGTCGTTGATCGCCACAAACTCCATATCCGGCCACTGCCAGGCCGCTCGCAACGCCAGGCGCCCAATACGGCCAAATCCGTTAATACCTACCTTGATTTTGCTCATGATCTGCTCCTTGTGTATCTGTTCCTCAGATGAGTCAGGCGGACTTTACTGACATTGGACAGACGGGCGTTCTGCCATGGCCTGTAATCGCGCAAGCGGACTCTGTATCAATCGGTCGTTATGGCCGGCGGTTTCATCGATAACCCGAGCCAGCCACTGCGGAATGCCCGGATTCAGGGAGTAATAGATCCACTGACCCCGTCGCTCCGTGACCAGCAGTCCGGCATCCCGCAGCGTGGCCAGATGCCGGCTGACTTTGGGCTGTGCCACCTCAAAGGCTTCCGTTAGCTCGCAGACACAGAGTTGGTCCTGGCTGCGAATCAGCAACAGGGCCGCAAGGCGAAATTCGTCCGCCATCGCCTTGAACACCGCGACCGGTTCATAGCTGGCGGGTTTCGGTCCGGTCTGTTTCTCGTGCACCAGTGCAAACAGCGCAATGCGCTCCCTGATTTCCTTGAGAGTGAGGGCAAAGGTTGCGCGGCGGTTTGCCGGCACCGGATCGGCAAAATCCCAGGCAATCTGCTGGGCCGGCTGGCAGACCGTGCCGCATTCATTGGCCGCTTTCTCGCACAGAGTGATCACATAATCCCAGTATTGCCCCTGCACATCCGCCAATTGCGTGCTATTCAATCCTTCGGTAGATATGCCAGCTTCCGCAAGCACCTGGAGCGCCATCGGGTGTGGCCTGGTTGGTTCGGTGCCGGCGCTGGCTACCTCAAACCGGTCTCCAGCCATGTCCCTAAGCAATGCTTCTGCCATCAGGGAACGGGCACTGTTGGCGGTGCAGACAAATAAAACGCGGCGCTTCATATTTGAAATTCCGTATATTCGGTTTAACGCATATCTTTTTTCGTGGATAATAGAGCCAACGTCGGCACGAGTAAAGGAGCCCTCCTGGCCAATGAGCACCAAACCAGAAATAGCACGGACGCAAGACACCGCCGAAGGCATGGATTTGTTCGGCCGGTACCTGTCGGTCTGGGTGGCTCTGGCCATCATCGCCGGCGTCATCCTCGGCCAGCTCGCCCCGGTGGTACCGGAAACCCTGTCCCGTTTCGAATACGCGCAGGTCTCCATCCCCATCGCCATTCTGATCTGGGCGATGATTTTCCCGATGATGGCGCAGATCGATTTCAGTGCGGTGGTCGGCGTCAGAAAAGAACCGAAAGGCCTGGCCGTCACCACCATCGTCAATTGGCTGATCAAACCTTTCACCATGTTTGCGATCGCCTGGTTCTTCCTGATGGTGGTGTTCGAGCCGTGGATCGCACCGGAGTTGGCCAGCGAATACCTGGCCGGCGCGATCCTCCTGGGTGCGGCACCCTGCACCGCCATGGTGTTCGTGTGGAGTTACCTGACCAAAGGCGATGCCGCCTACACCCTGGTGCAGGTATCCCTGAACGACATCATCATGCTGTTCGCCTTCGCGCCCATTGTCGTGTTCCTGCTGGGAATTTCCGACATCCAGGTACCCTGGGACACTGTGTTGCTGTCTGTCGTCCTGTACATCGTGATTCCGCTAACGGCCGGTTACCTGACCCGCCGCGCCCTGATCTCGCGCCATGGCCAGCAATGGTACGACGACGTCTTCATGAAGCGGCTCAGTCCGGTCACCCCGGCGGCGCTGATTGTCACCCTGGTGCTGCTGTTCGCCTTCCAGGGTGAAGTGATCCTGAACAATCCCCTCCACATCGTGCTGATCGCCGTGCCATTAATCGTTCAGACCTTCCTGATCTTCTTCCTGGCCTACGGCTGGGCGAGGCTCTGGAAAGTAAGACACTGCATCGCAGCTCCCGGCGCCATGATCGGCGCCAGCAACTTCTTTGAACTGGCCGTGGCTGCTGCTATCGCCCTCTTTGGCCTGCAATCTGGCGCGGCACTGGCAA
>JAWWAT010000435.1:0-3332 GCA_033721635.1 Marinobacter sp.
CCCCTATCGGCCGTAACAACCAGGGGCCGGCGTCTTCGGCCCAGGCCAAACCGGACCAGTCGCTGGATCAATTGTTTCTGGTCGCGGGTCGTTTCAATTTGGAAGCTTTGCCCCGGCACCTGGGGAATGGCCGGCGAAGGCGCCTTTTCACTGCCCGGGGATATGCGGATCGCGGCCTCATGGTCGGCAAGAATGTCGGCCATTCGGGCCGCAAAGGGATGTTCCCCGCCATGGTCCAGACCGGTCCTCGGATAATCCGGGTCTGCAAACCGGTGCCACTCAACCAGCGGCGGCATTAACCAGACCAGCAGGCCGCCGGCGGTCAAGGCCCCCGAGAGTGCCGCGAAGGCATCCGGTGGGTTTCCCTGCCAGCCGTCCCAGACAATCAGTGAGACTTCACGGCCGAGCCATTTCCGGGCCTCGGCGGGGATAATCCCCGTAAGGCGAGGATCAGGCCTCTGGTCTGGCGGACCGGTCCAGAGGCCGGTGTGAATATCGAGTTCCGGTAGCAGGCCAGAAAGCCACCTGAGGTTATTTTCCCGATTGCCCTCCAGCAGGACCAGCCGGCGTTCGCCTCGAGCGGCAAGGCTGGCCTGCAGGGCGCGCCAGTCCGCCGTTTCCGGCGCAGCTTCGGGACCTGACCGGCTCATCAGCTAAGGTCGGCACCGTGGGTTTTGAGATCGTCGAGGGCACACTTTTCCAGCGCGGCCCGGTGGGTGGCCCGCAAGCGGACTCTTGGCGCGCAGCCGGCTTCGAAGGCTTCCTGCCAGCGGGCGGCGCACAGGCACCAGCTGTCGCCGGCTTTCAGGCCTTCAAAGCCAAATTCAGGTCTGGGTGTGCTGAGGTCGTTGCCACGGGCTTTGGAGAATTCGAGGAATTCGTCGGTGACTACAGCGCAGACAGCGTGCAGGCCAAAGTCATCGGGGCCTACATTGCAGCAGCCATCGCGGTAGAAGCCGGTAATCGGGTCTTTGCCGCAGGTTTCCAGTTTCTCGCCCAGTACGTTTACCGATTCGGACATTTCCATTTTTTCTGACCCTTTCGCATTCAAGTTTCGATCGCAATTATGCGGCAGCGGTATCCGCTCTACCAGCAGGCCGTTACAATACCGGCCATGCCAACCGAACCCCAAATTTCTGACACCACCAACCTTCCGGATTACCTCACCGATGAACAGCGGGCGATTATTACCGCCGGCTATGAGCATTCGGTGATTACCGCCGTGGCCGGCAGTGGCAAGACGTCGACGCTGGCCTGGCGAATCCGGTATCTGCTGGAACAGGGGCATGATCCGGACCGGATGCTGGTGCTGATGTTCAACCGCAGCGCCCGGGTGGATTTCGAGCGCAAGCTGCAGGAAGTGTGTGCCCAGAGTGGTCTGGCCTTGCCGGAGATCCGGACCTATCACGCCATGGGTCTTCGGCTGTACAAACGGTTCGTGCGGGAGGGCTACCTACCGGGATTTTCAGACAAGATCCTGACCGAGCAGGAGATCAGTTTTCAGGCCTGGCAGTTGACGCGTCGGCTGGCACCGGAGGATCTGGCGGATGAGATCCGGCGCAACAAGAAGGATTTTGTGGAGACGGCGACCGGGTTTATTGATCTGGTCAAGACCACGCTGTCGCCGGCAGAGATTGTGTTTGAGGAGCTGGGGTATTCGGACAAGCACAAGTATCTGATCGACCTGTTTCACAGTTTCGAGCAGTGGCGCAAAAGCCAGGGTCGGATCAGTTACGCGGATATGCTGTACGAGCCGGTGATGGCGATTCACCAGAACCCGCCGCTGCAACGGCTGGTGGGCAACAAGATGGATCTGATTCTGGTGGATGAGTACCAGGACACGAATGAAATCCAGCATCTGCTGCTGCGTTACGTGGCCGGGGACCGGGCCAGAGTGACGGTGGTCGGCGACCCGGACCAGACGATTTACGAATTCCGGGGCGCCAAGCCGGAGTTTATCCTCAAACGGTTCAGCGATGAGTTCGAAAGTCCGCTGGAGCAGACCCTCAGCTACACCTTCCGCTATGGCCACCGGGTGGCATTGCTGGCAAACCACCTGATCTGCCATAACACCGGACGCAAGGATGTGCTCTGCCATTCCCACCCCTCCACGCCCGGCACAAAGATCACCCTGCATCGGGCGGAGAGCGACGCCGACACCGTGCTGCAGATTCTTCAGGGCCAGTCTGAACCGGCCCGGGCGGGTACCGCGATCCTGTTCCGCGTCTGGAGCCAGAGTGTCCCCATTGAGCTGAAATTGCTGGCCAGGCAGATTCCCTACCGGATTGATGCCGGCAAGGGTGCCCTGTTCAGCCGCGAAGTGCAGGCCATCACGGCGTTGCTCATGGTGGTGACCGGCAAGCTGGAAAACCTGCCGGACGAGGACAGGCTGGAACTGGCCCGGCAGTTATTGCGCTTCCCCCACGTTGGCTTGAAGGAGCCCGAGCTGGAGCAGCTGGCGCGGTTCCTGGCCGGATTTTCCGGCGGCTGGCACGAACGGTTGCTCGCCATGGACTTTGATGCGCTGGCCCCGATGGCGGCCCGCAAGTTGCGAAAGCTGGGCGAGGTGCTTGCCCAGCTTCGCAGCTATGGGGGGCCGGTGGCCGGGTTGATCAGTGTCTATGCCGAACATACCGATCTCTACGAGGGCATCCGGAGCCTGGCCCTGACCCATGAGAGCGCCGAAGAGCGGATTGATACCGTGCAGGGATTCCGGCAATACCTGAAAAGCCTGGATGTCACCGCCGAGGGGGCCCTGGAGCATCTGAAAGCCCTGAAGCAACAGGCAGGCGAAAAGCAGCAAGGGGGCGTTCTGCTCTCGACCATTCATCGCACCAAAGGTCTGGAATGGCCAACCGTGATCATTCCCGGACTTCAGGAGAAATACCTGCCTTACAGCCCGCGGCCCCAGGACGATGCCAGAGGATTTCTGGAGAGTGAACGACGACTGCTTTACGTCGCCATGACCCGAACCCGCCAACAGCTGCACCTGATAACCCGGCCGGCCAGCAAACAACCGCATCTGGACGGCGATCTGGGCCCGAGCCGGTTCGTGGAGGAATTCTGCTTCTCCCTTGCGGAGGAGTTCGGGCGCTGGCTGGATGAACGAAGCCCGGCCGAGTCTTCAACCATCCGGTTAACCGCCCCCCTGACACCGGTCAGCCAACGCTATGCCAACCGGGAGAGCGTCACTTTGGAAGGCCAGTCGGCAACACCTGCAGCTTCGATGGAACCGCTCTGGCATCAGAAGCGTCTTGGCCACGCGATTTTTGGTCCAGGGTCGGTGGTTTCCGAGGATGAAAGCTCGTTCGAAGTACACTTCGACAACGGCG
>JAWWAT010000436.1:0-3310 GCA_033721635.1 Marinobacter sp.
CTGAACAAACCCTTGAAGTGCGGTTATACTGGCACTTCTGGCGCCATGGCGGCGGCGTAATGGACCGTCTGACCAACGCCCTGCGGTCAGCCGCCACCATGCTGAATTCAAGCGCGTGAGCAAGGGGGAAAGGCAATCAGAGTGAAGCACCTTGTGGCCGTCTACGGCACATTGAAACGTGGACGGAACAACAGCCATATTCTGCGAGGCGCCCGTTTTGTCGGAACGGACTGGATGCCCGAACTGAGCCTGTATCACCTGGGGCCTTACCCCGGCGCGGTAGAGGAACCCTCGCCGGGCGTTCGCGTGGAAGTCTATTCGGTAACAGATCCGATGCTCAAGGTATTGGACGAACTGGAGGACTTCTTTCCTGAACGCCCCCAAAGCAGCCTGTACATCCGCCAGACCATGAACACCCGCCACGGACCTGCCTGGGTGTATATCTACAATCGGCCGGTTAAGACGATCCAGAGGCTGAACTCCGGGAGCTGGTAAACCAGCCGACACACCCTTACAAATAAGGACACCAGATTGGACCTGACAACGCCCGCCCTGCTCTTCCCTGCCATTTCACTGCTGTTGCTGGCTTATACCAACCGGTTTCTGGTTCTGGCACAGCTCATACGTCAGCTCAAGCAGATGGACACGGAGGAAGACCACGCATTGATCGCCCGTCAGATAAGTATGCTGCGTAAACGGATTGTACTGACCAAGCGGATGCAGGCCTTCGGCGTACTCAGTTTCTTCCTGTGTACGGTTTCCATGTTTCTGCTTTTCCTGGGAGCCGACCTGCCGGGGGTGGTCGCCTTTGGCGCCAGCCTGGTACTGCTGTCTTTCTCGCTGTTGTACTCGCTTTACGAAATCCAGATCTCAACCAATGCCATCAATGTGGAGCTGGCCAGCTTTGAGGCCCGCAAGAGTGCCGGCCGGGAAGATGTCGACTATTCGTGAGGCCTGCTTGCGCCGGAATTCACGACCCGGACACCAAACCAGCGCGGAAACCGGAGCAGACAAAACAGGGCAATCATGTCGTAGAGGGCGTGCCAGATCATGACCAGCGCCAGGCTTTCCGATAACAGATAGGCTGTACCGAGGATAAGGCCAAGGCCGGTAGCCACCAGAAAATAGGTAAAAGATACATAGTGCACCAGCCCGAAAAGCACGGATGCTGCCAACACGGCCGCCATAGGGTCCGTGTGTGCCATCAGCCAGCCCTGGATCGCGCCCCGAAACAACAGCTCTTCGCCAACTCCGGCCAACAGGGACAGCAGAACCAGCACTATCGGCGAGTAGCCGGAGGCAAAATCATACAAACCCTGCATCTGACGCTCGAGGTTTTCCGGGAACAGACCAGGCACCCGGGTGAGCAAAAGCAGGGCTGCATAGGTAAGAGCGGCTCCGAACGCCCCGTACAGGATACTGGGCCACAGGCCCGGTCCGACAAGCAGCACCGGAATCCCGAACAGCAGTATGGCCACTAATCCAATAACGCCAATGCCGCCCTGGAATAACAGCGCGGCATTGGAGGAGATACCGGATTTTCGTCGTTTACCCACCGCCATTTACTGATCAAACAGCGGCTTCACCGGAAACAGCGCATCGTATTGCGGCGCCTGCTTCTGGGCTTTGGCCTGGAAGGTTTTCATCATGTCCGTCGGGCGGAACATGCCCGCCTGCCAGGTAGCCATGTACTTGAGGCTGTCTTCCACGCTGTGGTCGCGACTGTAATTGAGCATTTCCTTGCAGCCGGTGACGGCCAGTGGGGAGTTGGCGGCAATCTGGCCGGCAATGGCCATAACCTCTGCCAACATGGATTCCTGGTCGGCGTAGACGGCGTTCACGAAGCCAAGATTCTGTGCCTCTGCGGCGGAAAACTTGCGGCCGGTGTAGGCCAGTTCACGAACCACGCCCTCGGGCATCAATTTGGGAAGGCGCTGGAGCGTACCGACGTCGGCGGTCATGCCTAGCTCGGTTTCCTTGATGGTGAAGTAGGCATCTTCCGTGCAATAACGGCTGTCAGCGGCACACACCAGATCCAGAGCACCACCGATACAGCCACCATGGATGGCTGCGAGCACGGGAAGCCGGATTTTTTCCAGAGAGGTCAGAGTATCCTGCAACTGCAATACAACCCGGCGAAGGTTTTCCGCCATGCGTCCCGGGTCGCCGTTCATCGGCACGGCTTTGGGATCGCTGAACACGCCAAGATCCATTCCGGCCGAAAAGTGTTTACCGGTAGAAGAAATCACGATCACGCGGGCGTCGGTGTTGGCTTCTATATCCTGCATGCAGAGGGGCAACTCAAGCCAGAACGCCTTGTTCATCGTGTTCAGGGCCTCCGGGCGACTGAACTGGACGTGGGCGATATGGTCTTTGACCTCAATCGAAAAACTCTCGTAACTGGACAACTCAGACAAGACAGCACTCCTTATGTGTATATCGCAAACCGGCTCATTAGCGGTCGCCCCGGCTAATGGTTTCTCAAATCTGCTACCTTCGTATTATGGCGGACAAAGAGACGACACGTTAACCCGAAAAGGCCTGGTATGGAATTCACCTTCCTCGGCACCTCAGCCGGAACGCCCACGAAATCCCGCAATGTGACCGGTCTGGCGCTGAGCCATGGCGGACCGAAACACTGGTACCTGATTGACTGCGGCGAAGGTACCCAGCACCAGTTATTGAGAACGCATCATTCGGTAATGCAGTTGCAGGCCATATTCATCACTCACATTCATGGCGACCATACTTTCGGGCTCCCCGGCCTGCTCACCAGTGCCTCCATGCTTGGCCGAACTGCCCCGCTCTACCTCGTCGCGCCCCGCCCCGTGAAAACCTTCGTTGAGGCGGCTCTGGGCAACAGTGACTCCAGCCTCAGCTTTGAACTGAGATTTGTCGATTCCGAAGCCGAGAATTTTCACTGGGAAGACGACGCACTGTCAGTTACTGCAGTACCCCTGTCCCATCGCGTGTCCTGCCGGGCCTTTGTGTTCACCGAAAAGAACCTGGAACGCCAGCTGCTCCGCGACAAACTTGAAGCGGATGGTATTGAGGCCGGTCCGGCCTGGGGCCGCCTGCAACAGGGCCGGGACGTGGTGTTGGAAGATGGTCGCCTGGCCCGCTGCGATGACTACACTCGAATTGCCAGAGAACCGCGCAAAGTCATCGTTGCCGGTGACAACGACCAGCCCGACCTGCTTATCGAAGCGAGCGCGGGTGCCCAGGTGGTCATTCACGAGGCGACCTACACACAGGAAGTCTCGGACCGGGTCGGCCCCTGGCCACAACACAGCTCCGCTGCCCAGGTGGC
>JAWWAT010000437.1:0-3302 GCA_033721635.1 Marinobacter sp.
CCTGCGTTTTTCGATGTTCGGGGTGGTCATCAATCGGTCTCCGCAAGGGGCCGCTTTACCTTAAGTTCAGATGAGCTCTGGAATATCACTCACTATTGCCTTGAACCAGACTGAATGCAAAACAATAAACAGGAAATGTCCATGACAATACGCAATTACCGGGGTTGGGGTAATGAAGACAGCGCATTTGACGATCAGCAGATTGAGCAATTGCGTCAACTGGTGGGTATGCAGTTTGGTGGCATAGAGTTCAACTCTCAGGCCCCGACAGCCTTGGCCGACCTGGTAATGCCGGAACCCCGGTTGCAGCCTCCGCAATCATTGTTGCCCATTATATCCACCGACCGCCGGGACCGGGCCAGCCACACCTACGGCAAATCCTTCCGGGACATTGTGCGTGGCCTGGACGGGGATTACCGCTGCGCGCCGGACCTGATTGCCCGCCCGTCCACCGAACAGGAACTGCTGGACGTGCTGGACTACGCCAGCCGCAGTGGTGCTGCGGTGATTCCCTATGGCGGCGGCTCCAGTGTGGTCGGTGGCACCGAAGCCCGCTATGAAGGCGACTGGGCCGGTCCTATTACGGTCGATATGGAACGCTTCAACAGCATCCTTGAGGTGGATGACCAGTCACGGGCGGCTCATATTGAGGGCGGCGTCTATGGGCCCGCCCTCGAGGACGGGCTGCGGCCCCATGGTTACACCCTGCGGCATTCCCCCAGTCCTTTGAGTTCTCGACCCTGGGCGGCTGGATAGCTACTCGTTCCGGCGGCCATTTTGCCACGCTCTACACCCATATCGATGACATGGTGGAGTCCACCCGGGTGATAACGCCCCGAGGAGCCCTGGAAACCCGGCGGCTGCCGGGATCAGGTGCCGGGCCATCGCCGGACCGGCTGTTCCTGGGCTCAGAAGGCATTCTCGGTTTTGTCACTTCGGCCTGGATGAGATTGCAGGTAAGGCCGGAGTTCCGCGCCACCCGCACGGTGCATTTCACAGATTTTCTGCAGGGGGCGGAAGCGGTCCGCAGGTTGTCCCAGTCCGGCCTTTATCCTACCAACTGCCGGCTGATTGATGTCCGTGAAGCCATGATCAATGGTATCGGTAACGGTAGTAAGCACTTACTTATTATCGGCTTTGAATCTGCTGATCACCCGGTGGAGGCGTGGATGGAAAGGGCCCTGGAGATTGTCGCCGGCGCGGGCGGATCGGTTCAGGTCAGCCGGGAAAAGACATCTGATAAAGGCCAGGCCGGTGACTGGCGCCAGCAATTTATCCGTGCCCCCTACATGCGGGATGGACTGATCCGCCTGGGGTTGGTGGCGGAAACCTTTGAAACTGCTATTACCTGGGACAGGTTTGAAGAGTTCCACCAGGGTGTCATGGAAACAGTGAACAGGGTCACCCGGGAGATCTGCGGCAAGGCCTTTGTCACCTGTCGTTTCACCCATGTCTATCCGGACGGCCCTGCGCCCTACTACACCGTGATTGCCCCGGGCCGGCGTGGTGAACAGGTAAAACAGTGGGACGAGATCAAGCTGGCGGTAATGGCAGCTCTGATTGACCTGGGTGGTACGATAACGCATCACCACGCCGTAGGCCGTGATCACAGGCCGGGGTACGATCGCGAGAGGCCGGAGTTGTTTGCGGAGGTGTTGAGGGCGACGAAGAATACGCTGGATCCGGGGGGGATGTTGAATCCGGGGGTGTTGGTTTAGGTTCCGGCCTTCAATTAGTGAGCGTATGAAGAAGCTGAGAATTGAATCATTCCGGGATGTATGCGACCAGGTTAGGCAATGTGGTTGCAAGGCTTCAGTCGATTGATGGTTTGAAATGGGCGTAGAAGATGCCGGGAAGAGTGTTATGCGCGTTCAAGGAAGAGCGCCATAAGTGCTGAATTGATATAGAAATTGCTGCGGCCTACCTTGGTTTTGTCCAGCAGGCCGATGTTGACCAACTCATCCAGGTATTTGGTGGCGGTGATTCGGCTGACTGTCAGATCCTCCATCACGAACTCGATTTTGGTATACGGGTGGTTGAACAGGTTGTTCAGCAGTTCCTGACGGTAGATTTTCGGGCACTCGTCACGCATGCGATGTTTGGTGTGCTGCATTAGCTCACGAATCTGGCCAATCAGCGTGATAGTCTGCTGAGCGGTTTGACTGACACCCTCCAACATGTAGAGCAGCCAAGGTTCCCAGTTACCGGTATCACGCACGGCTTGTAGTTCCCGGTAATAACCAGCTTTGGTCTGTATCAGGTAGCGGCTGAGATAGAGTACCGGAAGATCAAGCAGATCCTTTGAGACCAGATAGAGCATGTTGATGATGCGCCCGGTTCGGCCGTTGCCGTCGTAGAACGGGTGAATGCTTTCGAACTGGTGATGGACAATGGCCATTTTAATCAGCGGGTCGGCATCGCACAGTTCGTCATCATTGATATAGGCCACCAGATTGTCCATCAGATCCTCGATGTCCCGGGCTGACTGGGGCGGTTCGTACACGACTTCGCCGGTGGCCTGATTTTTAAGGGCGGTGCCCGGGAGCTTGCGCAGGCCCGCCTGGTTTTTCTCCAGGGTTTCCTGAATCAGCAGGATGTCATTCAGCCGAATCAAGCGGGACTTTCGTACACTGCGGAATCCGGCCCGCAGTGCGGCCGCGTAGTCCTGTACCTCTTTGGTTTCCGGCGAGACACTGGCTTCATCTGCCACCACGGCGCGATAGAGATCATCCTGGGTGGTGATGATGTTTTCAATTTCGGAGCTGTGTCGGGCTTCCTGCAAGGTGAGCGTGTTGATCAGTATTTCTTCGTTGGGGATGGTTGCCGATACGCCTTTGAGCTCCGCCAGATAGCGGTGGGCTTCTGCCGCCTTTTTAAGCACGACACGAGTTTCCCATTGTTCGACGTGATCAAGAGGTAAAGTCGGCAGCACAGAATGTCCTTATTCTAGATTCATGTATAGAAAAACCAAAAATCTATACATGTCTGAGCGAATATGCAAAGGAAACGACGTTTTTCTATGCGTGTGACGTGTCACGCATATAGAAAACTGAAAAATTTATGCACTCCGCTCTGGCCAAATGGCCTCGCCAAACTGGCGGAGTTTGATCAGTGTGGTGTTGGCGTCGCTAGCGAATCGGGGAAAATATGACAGAAGAGAGCGGGAAAATGGTCGGCGTGGCAGGATTCGAACCTGCGACCCCTTCGTCCCGAACGAAGTGCGCTACCAAGCTGCGCCACACGCCGATCAACGGCCGGTATTATACGGATTAGCGGGTTATTTACCAGCCCCGGATGACTTA
>JAWWAT010000438.1:0-3298 GCA_033721635.1 Marinobacter sp.
CCGGGGAATGATGTCGAAGGGCCAGGCCCGGTCGATATTCTCGCCCTCGCTATAGATGGTGAAGCTGATCCCCATTTCCAGGATGGCCAGTTCGGCAGCCTGCTGACGCGCCTGGATCTCATCCGAACCAAGGTTGCCCAGGTAGTCGGTAATGGCCGTGGCCGCCGGCCTGGGACTCCCCTTCGCGGCAATCAGTTCGTCGTAGAAGTCATTGGGATCGTAGTTTTTCCAGTCTATCGATTTGTTCTTTTTCATTTGGGGTCCTTTCGTTAACCACCGTGAGCTATTCGATGTACCAGGCGGAGTTTCTCCACCACCGGAGCCGCGAGCACGAAGGGGTAGGCATCGTCATGCCCCATGCTCCGATTCAGACTGTTGAGCGCAAGCGTGAGGGGTAACCAGTGCTTGATCAGTGCATCGAAATGGTCTGCCTGGTATGGGTCAAATGCCGGGTCAAGTTCACTGCTCGTCGTCGGGCTGTGTTCGGCGTGCAGTCGCAGGCCGAACTGCCAGGCCGTTTCCAATGTATCCACCATATGCAGGTAGTGTGCCCAGGTCTCGGCCCAGTCTTCCCAGGCATGGCTGCTGGCGTAGGCACTGATGTACCAGCTTTGCCAGTCAGCGGGCGGGCCGTACTGGTAATGCTGGTCCATGGCCTGTTTATAGTCCCTGGTGTCATCACCGAACATCTCCCGAACCGGCCCGAGCCATGGCCCGGACCGGACCAACAGGTCCCAGTAGTAATGGCCGGATTCGTGACGAAAATGCCCCAAAACGGTGCGGTAGGGCTCGGCCATCTGGCTGCGCATACGCTCCCGTTCCACCGGGTCAGCCTCGGCAATATTCACGGTAATCACACCATTGGCGTGGCCAGTTTTGACCTTCGACCGTTCATCGAACATCGCCGGCTGATCGGCGAGAAAATCGAACGCCAGTCCGTACTGATCTTCGTTCCGGGGTTCGCAGGGCAGCCTGAGACGCAAAACTGAATACACCAGGCGCCGTTTTTCCTTCTCCAGACGACGCCATAGGTCGTTGTTTTTCGGAATACTGAGGTCGGGGATGGTGCGATTCAGGCGACAGGCAACGCAGAAGGTGTGGGAGTCGGTTAAAGGGATCAGCCAGTTACAGGTGACCTGATTCTGGTAGTTGCCACAGAGCCGGTAAAGGTCACCCCGGGGGACTGCCGCCCAGGTACCACCGTCTTTTGGCTCGATAGCCAGCAAGTCCATAACATCGGGCGCGAAGCCCAGGCCGGACCCACAACTGGTACAACGACTGTTTTCGAAATACAGCAGGTTGGCGCATCGGCCGCAGTGAAACAGCTTCATCAGGGGAAATCCTTGGCCGATACCGGCAAGACCATTACTTCAAGTATTGGCGATTCGGGCCAAAACGCAACTTATCCACCGCGAAACCCGACCGGATGCCCCCGAATATACGACGCTAGACAGCCATGGCAGTCTCAGTTTCCGAAACGCTGTCAATCTCGCCTTTACACAGGTACTGCTCTGAGTCGAAGCGTCGTGTCTGTTGCCGAAACTGCCAGGTGAAGCCTGGCCACAGGGTCGTGTTCTTACCGTTTTCATTCACGTACCAGCTTTTGCAACCGGTCTGCCAGACGGAGTCCCCCAGCCTGGCGTGTAGAGACGCGTTATAGCGGCCCTGGGCATCCGGTTTTACGTCGATGCTTGTCCACTGCTGCCGGCGCATCTGTTGGAGGGCATCCAGGACATACTGGATCTGACTCTCAATCATATACACCATGGAGCTATGGCCCAGACCGGTGTTCGGTCCCATCAGCATGAAGAAATTCGGGAAGCCACTGACGGTGGTGCCTTTGTAGGCCTCGGCGCCGTTCTTCCAGGCATCCAGCAGATCCTGACCGTTTCGGCCAAAAATCATGCCTGCGGGGATCGGGTCCTGAGCCCGGAAACCAGTGCCATAGATAATGCAATCCACCTGCCGCTCGTTACCCTCGGAATCGATCACCGTGTTGCCCTGCACCTCCCGGATACCCTCGGTCACAACGTCCACATGGTCCTGTGCCAGCGCCGGATAGTAGTTGTTGGAGATCAGCACCCGCTTGCAGCCGAAATGGAAATCCGGAGTGACCTTCCGGCGCAGCGCCTTGTCCCGGATCTGGCTACGGAGATGCCGGCGGGCCTGCAGTTCACCCAGTTTCAGAATCCGCGGGTTGCCCACAAAGCCCAGAACCCGCGCCTCAAGGGACCAGTAGATACTCTGGCGGAAGGCATTGAGTGTTTGCGGGAACGCCCGGAACAGCCGCTTCTCCAGCGGCCGGATGGCCCGATCCGGTTTGGGCATGATCCAGGGCGGCGTGCGCTGGTACAGGTCCACCCGTGCCGCCTGCTTTGCCACCTCCGGCACAAACTGGATGGCCGAGGCACCGGTGCCGATCACCGCCACCCGCTTGCCGCGCAGGTCGTAGTCATGGTCCCAGTCCTGGGAATGAAAACGTTTGCCGGTGAAGGACTCGATCCCCTTGATTGCCGGATAGGCCGGGGTACTCAATCCCCCCATCCCCGACACCAGGATATCCGCCTTCAATGTGTCGAATTCCGGCAGGCCCTTATCGGTGCGATCCAACCGGTCTCCGGGCTTCACGCCCTTCTCTTGCATGTACGCCCACAACGCCGGGCTATCACAGGTTTCGAGAGTCCAGCTTTGATGGTTCTCGTCAAATCGCGCCCCGGCCACATGGATGTTCAGCCGGATATGCTTCATAAGCCCGTATTTCTCGGCGCAATGCTTCAGGTAGGCCTTGATCTCGTGCTGCTGGGCGTACATCCGGCTCCAGTTGGGGTTCTGTTCAAAGGAGAAGGAGTAGAGTGCAGACTGCACGTCACAGGCACACCCCGGGTAGTGGTTCTGGTGCCAGGTGCCGCCAATGTCGTCACTCTGCTCGAGGATCACGAAGTCGTTGTAGCCGGCTTCCTTGAGTTTGATGGCCATGCCCAGGCCTGAGAAACCGGTGCCGATGATGGCGATCTGTGTGTTCTGTGTCATTGCTCCACTCCTGCGTTGGCCTGCCTGGCCTTGTCTGTTATTGTCCGGCGAGTCATCATGGCCGGTAGACACATGTATACACAGGTTGGTAGACAGCCGTATACTGCCTGTTCGGTGATTGGCCTCGGTTGACTGGTAGTTGGCCCGTACGGCGGGCTCTGGTTGGGGGGCTGGTCATTTGTGGGAAGGGCTTCCAAAACACGCTCCTTGCGGCACGTCCCTGTGACGCTTGGCTCTCGCCATCCTTGGCGAGAGACAGTTTTGGAAG
>JAWWAT010000439.1:0-3297 GCA_033721635.1 Marinobacter sp.
GCTATGGTGATCAACTCCCGCTCCGACAGTGGGCCAGACAGACCCACGGACAACACCGGGAACAGGGACACGTTGATTTCGTTCACCCTGGGTTCATCCGCCTCCTGGGGCAGCTTAGTTCGGGCGGTATCCACTTTCTCCCGCACGTCCTGAAGCGCCTTGTCAGGATCAAACCCGGCATCGAACTCCAGCATCACAGAGGCGTGCCCTTCCGAGGCCCTGCCGCGCATTTCCTTGATGCCTTCCAGGGAACGCAGCTCCTGCTCCATGGGGCGCACCAGCAGACGCTCGGCGTCTTCCGGGCTGATGCCGTCCAGGGTCATGGAGACATAGATCATCGGAATCGTAACGTCGGGGTTGGCTTCCTTCGGGATGGTCTGAAACGCGGCAATACCACCGAGCAGGAGGAACAGGAGCGTCAGCAAGGTGGTCCGGCTTCGATCAATGGCTGCGAAGATCAGTGCGCGCATGCGGTCTAGCCCCTGTCTTCAGCGGCGTCGACCGGCACAACCTGTTCACCGGTGCTTACGAAACCACCGCCCCGGGTAATTAGGCGGATCTCATCCGGCAAGCCGGTCACCCAGGCGCCCTCGGTGGAGACGCTCAGCAGTTTCACTTCACCGAATTCCACACGGTTTTCCCCGTTCACGTACTTCACGCCCGGGCGACCGTCATCACCAAGAGACAGGTAGGCCGGGGAGATAAACATGGCCTTGACCTCCGGCAATGCCACCCTGAGGCTGGCGCTGCCACCGGCCAGCCGCTTGCGCTCCGGATTCTCCACCGCGATTTCTGCCGCAAAGCTGCGGGTTTCGGGCGATGCAGCGCTGGCCACGAAGGTCACCACGCCAGAAAGACGACTCCCATCCAGCAGATCCACACGAACGGCCTGGCCCGGCGCCACATCGCCCACCGATTGCTGGGGAATCTGCGCGGTCGCCTTCAGGCGATCTACCCTAACCAACTGAAACAGGGGAGAACCCACCTGCACCAGATCGCCGGTATCCACCGATTTGCTGTTGATGATGCCTTCAAAAGGCGCCTCGGGGGTAAGATGGCTGACTGCCTGCCGGGCACCGGTCAGTTCAGCTTCAGCGGCAGCAAGCTCGCTTTCCAGGCTCAAAATCTGGGATTCCGAGGCGAGGTTATTGGCACGGAGCCGGCGGGCAGCCACCAGGTCTGCTTCCAGTTTCCGAACCCGCGACTGCCAGCGTAAAACCGCAGCACTCCGCCCTTCATCGGATATCGTTAGCAGCTTCTGCCCCTGCCGGACCTGCTCGCCAAGACTCACAGCCAGGGATTCCACCCGGCCGTGCACCTGGGCACTCAGCATCACCGAACTCCAGGGCTCCAACTGGCCCTGCAGCATCAGGCCGGGTTCATGGAGCCGAGCCGTCAGGGTTTCCACCTGTACGGTTGTCGGCTGACCATCGCCGCTGTCCTTACGGTCCGGAGCCTCGTCACTGGCCACCTTCACCTCGCCAGTTGCCATCCAGACAACCAGCGCGATCACGATCAGAAGTGACAGACCAAGAGAACCCCATTTTGCTTTCGTCATTGAATGCTCACTGTTCCTGAATCGGAGGTTGGCAGAAAAACCGGCAATTAACGGTTGCATCCGGCTAAAAACGTGGGGTAGATTCTACACAGAATCTTTTTACGAATTCAGAGCAGACTGTCGATTTTATGAATCTCAACGCAGTGATTGTCCTTGTGAAGCTAGTCCTGGTGGTCGTGGTACCGTCCGGGGGCTTCTGCGTGGACAAGCGGGTGAGATAGCGACAAACCTGACAAAACACCAGAAACCCCCGGCACCGAAAGGTCCCGGGGGTTTCTTTTTTTACGGCAAAAGAAAAGGGAAAACGACCATGAACGGCGCACAGCACATTCTTGAAGCGTTCCACCGCCACAACATCAGCACGGTTTTCGGGTATCCGGGTGGCTGCATCATGCCGCTATACGACGCGCTGGTGGACGAAGTGGGCGTGGAGCACGTGCTGTGCCGCCATGAACAGGGCTGCGCCCTGGCGGCAGACGGCTATGCAAGGGCCAGTGGCAAGCTGGGCGTCTGCATTGCCACGTCGGGCCCCGGGGCCACCAACCTGATAACGGGCGTGGCCAACGCCCACCGGGATTCCATTCCCATGCTGGTCATCACCGGCCAGGTACCGTCCGGCCTGATCGGCACCGACGCCTTCCAGGAAACCGACGTACTGGGCATGACCCTGGGCATTGTTAAACACAGCTACCTGATCGACGATGCCGACAGCCTGCCCGCCATCATGGAAGAAGCCATCGAACTGGCCCAGACTGGTCGCCCGGGGCCGGTCTGGATTGACATCCCCAAAGACCTGTTGCTGACCGACGTAGCTGATGCGCCCCTGTCGCAGCCCGAGCCCCGCGACACGGCTTCGACCGACTTGACGGAAGCGCTCACGATGCTGCGAGCCGCCCGCAAGCCACTGCTGTACAGCGGTGGTGGTATCAGCCTGGCTCACGCCGAGGAGAGTTTCCGGTCCTTTGCCAAGTCCTCCGCCCTGCCAGCGGTTGTGACTCTGAAGGGCATCGGCAACCCGGGCAAACATAACCCTTATAACCTCGGCATGCTGGGCATGCACGGCTCTCGGGCCGCCAACAAGGCCGTGGACGAGTGTGACCTGCTGCTGGTCATCGGCGCCCGACTGGACGATCGAGCGACGGGAAAACTGGACGGCTTTGCCCCTCACGCCGAATTGATCCACATCGATGCCGACGCCGCCGAGATCAACAAACTGCGCAACGCTGACCTGGCGATCCGGGGCGATCTGAACGCCATCCTGAAATCACTGGCTGGCGCTCTGCAGGCCGACCCGCTGACTATCAGTGAGTGGCAGAAACAATGCCGCACCTGGCATACCACCGGAGGCTTCCACGCGGCAGACAACGATGATCCGATGGCCCCGATTACCGGCCCGGCCTTCGTCCGCCAGCTCTCCCGAATTGCCCCGGACGACACTGTGATCGCCTGCGACGTGGGCCAGCACCAGATGTGGGTGGCGCAGCACTACGACTTCGACCACCCGCGCCACCACCTCACCAGTGGCGGCCTGGGTACCATGGGCTTCGGCCTGCCAGCCGCCATCGGCGCCCAGTTTGCCGACCGCAAGAGCACCGTGATCAACGTGACCGGTGATGGCTCGTTCATGATGAACGCCCAGGAACTGGCCACCATCCGCCGCTACAACCTGCCGGTGAAACTGATCGTCATGGACAACCAGTGCCTCGGCATGGTCCGCCAGCAGCAGGAACTGTTCTACA
>JAWWAT010000440.1:0-3289 GCA_033721635.1 Marinobacter sp.
ACCCCTGGCGGTGGTAATATCGATCACCCCGCCGGACGCATTGCCGTACTGGACCGACGAGGGCCCGCGAATGACCTCAATGCGCTGGGCTGAGTCCAGGTCCACGGCGTCAATCTGGGACTGGCCATCTGGCAAAGTATAGGGGATTCCATCCACCTGAATGCGGATACCCCGAATGCCAAACGGCGCCCGGGCGCCAAAGCCGCGGGTGGACAAACGCAGGTTCTGGGCAAAGTTGTAACGATTCTGGAAAAACAGGCCGGGGACGGCGTTCAGGGATTCATCCAGCTGGAGGCGCTGCTGGCCTTCGCGGATATCCGGTGTCTCGATGACTGACACCGCTGCGGGTGTCTTGTATAGATCCCGCACCAATCGGGGTGAAGTAACCTGGATGACGGTTTCGGGCTTGTCCGGGATCTCCTGGGCATCTACTGCGGTGAAGGCACAGGTCGCCGCCAGCCCTGAAAAAACCACTACCGATGTCCTGAAAAATACCACCGTGCCTCCGCCTCTATATTCCGATCAGATCCACCAACCACGGCACGATCAGGGCCGTCGCAAATGCCGACAATGCCATTGCCAACCCGGAGAACGCACCCATCTGGGAACTTACCTGGAAGGCCCGTGCCGTGCCGATGCCGTGGGCCGCCACGCCCATGGCGATGCCTTTTACACTATCGTCGGTGATGCGCATCCATTCAAACAGTTTGGTGCCGAGTACCGCTCCGACAATACCCGTTGCAACGACCAATACAGCGGTCAGGGAGGGAATGCCGCCGATGGTTTCTGAGATACCCATGGCAACAGGCGCAGTTGCGGATTTGGGCGCCAGTGACATCTGGATTTCTGTGGAGCCCCCAAGCAGCCAGGCCAGTCCGATGGAGCTTCCGGCAGCAATCACCACGCCACATAGCAGGGAGATAGTTACCGGTAACCAGATTTGCCGCAGCCGCGAAAATTGCTGGTACAGAGGTACCGCCAGCGCTACCGTTGCCGGCCCCAGCAGAAAGTGCACAAACTGCCCACCCTCGAAATATTCACTGTAGGAGGTGCCGGTAACCATTAACAGGGCAATCAGCATTGCCACGGAGGTTACCACCGGATTGGCAAGCGGGCTGGAATTGGATTTCAGGTACAGGCGATAGGCCAGGCCATAGGCCACCAGCGTTATGGTCAGACCCAGCAGCGGTGAGGCGGAGAGGTAAACCCAGATATCCCGGATGGCTGGCTCATTCATCCGCTTGCCCTCCCCCGTTCTCGTGCCTGGAAAACCACCGCGTGGTTACCTGCATGATGCCTGCGGTAGCGACCATGGTAATGATCGTGGAGAAAAACAGCGCCAGGGTGATCGGCAGCCATTCATCGGCGATACGGTCAAAATGAGCCATCATGCCCACCCCGGCCGGTACGAACAGCAGCGACAAATGGCTGAGCAAAGCGGTTGAGGCGTTCTCCAGAGGCGCTGGAGTCCGGCCTCGTATCATCAGGGTCAGAAACAGCATGACCATACCCAGAACCGGCCCGGGGATGGGTACTGCCAGAAGTCGAACGGTGACTTCGCCCACCAGTTGGTAGACCAGCAGCAGAGTCATTCCGTTGAGAAAATTCATGGCGAGGGCTTCGCAATGATCGGGGCGGGAATGATTTTCCGACCGTAGGCTGCCAGTACAAAGCCAATGGGGAACATCAGAACGCCGTAAACGGCTGCTGGAATCGACATGGCACTGGACTCCAGCAGTGTCAGCGTCACCAGCAGCGCAATGGTACTGTTCTTAATGCCGAGTTCCACGGCAACGGCGATGGATTCGCGCTGGGTTAACCCGGTCGCCCGCCCGGCCAGTAGCCCCACGAAGATTCCAGCCAGGTTCAGCAGCAGGGTTGCAGGGCCGGCCTGACGGAGCAGATCCCATATCTGGTCACGCACGCCCCAGACCAGGCCCACCACCAGCAGCGCCAGAACCACGCCCCCGAACACACTCACGGCACTTTCAGCACGGCGGGACAGCTCGGGGGCGCGAGTGCGAAACACCATGCCAAGCGCCACCGGGAATAACACGATACCAACCAGCATGCCCACGGTTCGACCTACCGGCAGGGTGATGGATTCTTCTGTTCCCGCATACAGCTGCAGGGCGTAGTTGGTCAGTATCGGAAGGGTAACAATAGTTATCAGGCTCGCTGTTACCGTCAGCACAATCGACAGGGCAATGTTGCCCCGGGCCAGCAACACAAACAGATTGGAGGTGGTGCCGCCCGGGCAGGCCGCGATAATTACAAGGCCTACGGCGATAGCGGGAGAGAGGTCAAGCATGGAAGCCAATGCAAAGGCAATCAGGGGCATCACGAGGATCTGGGCAATCGTCCCGACAATCATGCCCTTCGGATAGACCGCCACCTGGCGAAAATCCCTGATCGACAGAGTCATTCCAATACCGATCATGATGATAAACAGGGCGATTGGTAGCCCGGCGGAAATCAGGGGACTGGACTCCACAATGCCTCCACAGATTATTGTTTTAATGAAGTTAGCCGGCTAAAGAAAATAGCACAAACAAAGCAAAAAAAGTGAAACCTTTCGCTACGTTCATCGTGTGATTATCCCTGTTGTTGCGTATACTTGCGAACAACAACTATGTGAACGGAAATGCCCGGGATGGCTTACCGTTCGCCTGAGCAAAAGTAAGAGGACGAGCAATGAAACGCCTGGGAACACTGGACGCATCCTGGCTGGCTGTGGAGTCGGAAGATACTCCGATGCACGTTG
Organism: Marinobacter sp.; assembly: GCA_033721635.1. Lineage (GTDB taxonomy): Bacteria > Pseudomonadota > Gammaproteobacteria > Pseudomonadales > Oleiphilaceae > Marinobacter. Next base: position 2,765 of record JAWWAT010000440.1, read on the forward strand.
GCAATCTGCAGATTTTCTCGCTGCCGGAAGACGCTCCGGAAACCTTTCTGAGAGACATGCTTGCCCGCATGAAGGCCGACGCCGATATTGCACCTCCCTGGTGTTACAAGCTGGCATTTTCCGGATTTCTGGGCCGCCTGATTGCTCCATCGTGGAAGGTGGATAAAAAACTGGACCTGGACTATCACGTCCGCCACTCAGCCCTGCCCCGCCCAGGCAGTGAACGCGAACTGGGCATTCTGGTCTCCCGCCTGCACTCCAACCCGCTGGACTTTGCCCGCCCGCTGTGGGAGTGCCACATCATTGAAGGCCTGGAGAACAATCGCTTTGCCCTTTACACAAAAATGCACCACTCGATGATCGACGGCATCAGTGGTGTTCGGCTGATGCAGCGCGTACTGAGCAAAGACCCTGGCGAAATCAACATGTTGCCGCCCTGGTCGTTGCGTCCGGAACGTACCCGGGGCAACAAAACAGACGCCGAAGCCAGTGTAACCGGAGCATTTTCTCAGGCACTGGATGCAT
>JAWWAT010000441.1:0-3279 GCA_033721635.1 Marinobacter sp.
CGAAGGATATTGCTGACCCTCAAGAAGTACAGCTACCTGATCGCCATGGTGCCCCTGTTGCTGCCGCCTCTGCTGCTGGCCGCCGGCCAGGCCACTGATCTGGTGAACCTGTTTTCCTGGGGCGTCCCCGTGGTCGTGTTCGGGATCATTCCGGTGCTGGACATGCTGCTGGGCAAGGATTCCCTCAATCCGGATGAAGAAATCGACGTACCGAGAATGGTTGGGGAACGCTTCTACAAAGCGATCACACTGGGTTGGGTCGCCGGTTTCGCAGCCTTATTGGTCTGGAGCATGCTGGAACTGGCATCCGGCACCTTCAGCCTGATGGGCAGTATTGGTTGGATCGTCTCCATCGGCATCGTCGGCGGCCTCGGCATCAACGTCGCCCACGAACTCATTCACAAAGACGACAAACTCGAAACCCGGGCTGGCGGCTTCCTGCTGTCACTGGTCTGCTACGCCGGCTTCAAAGTCGAACACCTGCGCGGCCACCACGTACACGTCTCCACCCCGGATGACGCCTCCTCATCCCGGTACAACCAGTCCCTCTACAACTTCCTGCCCCAGGCCTACACCCGCAACTTCATCAACGCCTGGAAACTGGAAGCCGAACGCCTCCAACGCAAAGGCCACAAGACTGTTAGCTGGCACAACGAACTGATCTGGTGGTACAGCCTCAGCGCCCTGGTACTGGCCGCCTTCACCATCGCCTTCGGCTGGCTCGGTGCCGTCTTTTTCCTCGGCCAGAGCTTCATCGCCTTAACCCTGCTGGAAATCGTCAACTACCTCGAACACTACGGCCTGCACCGGAGAAAACTAGAAAACGGCCGCTACGAACGCACCGGCCCCGAACACAGCTGGAACAGCAACTACTTCCTCACCAACGTCTTCCTGTTCCACCTCCAACGCCACAGCGACCACCACGCCTGGGCCAAACGCAGATACCAGATCCTCCGCCACCACGAAGTAGCCCCCCAACTACCGGCCGGCTACTCCGCAATGATCGTCCTGGCAATGTTCCCCCCACTCTGGCGGCGAGTCATGAACCCAAGGGTAGAGGCCTATTACATAGGCGAAGAACACCAATTGGCCTGAAAGCGGGCCTTTCCAAAGGTTCGGTCGGCAGGGGTGTGAGGGGTGTATTTCTGCAGGGAAACGACTGTCTGAGCGAAGCGAGTTCGGCTTCCCGGAAGAAATACACCCCTCATGGCCCTGCCAGCCACAAATCGTCAGAGCGTCTCTGAAGAAACGCCGGCGTAAAAAACCGGCCCTCAAGACCCCGGCGGTTCGTCTCTGGCCCCGGGGTCTTTTTTTGCGCCCTTGAAATCCCCCTGAAACGCACACAGGTATATTCTTTGAACTCCACGGAAAAAAGGGAAAAACCAAAATGCCCAAGCATTTCGAACAGGCCCCCGGCCTATACGAAGACCCCGTTCCCGAGACCGAAGGCTACGTATTCAACCAGACCATGATGCGCATCAAGGAACCCGAGCGCTCCATGGATTTTTACACCCGAGTAATGGGCATGCGCCTGGTTCGCAAACTGGACTTCCCCGAAATGAAGTTCACCCTGTATTTCCTGGGTTACCTGGATGATCGCCAGGCCGGCCTCGTACCCCAAGACGACGCCCACCGCACCACCTTTACCTTCGGCCGCGAAGCCATGCTTGAGCTGACCCACAACTGGGGCACCGAAGACGACAACGACTTTGGCTACCACAACGGCAACGACGAGCCCCAGGGCTTCGGTCACATTGGCGTTGCGGTACCCGACGTGTATGCGGCCTGCGACCGACTGGAAAAGCTTGGGGTAGATTTTGTGAAAAAGCCGGACGACGGCAAGATGAAAGGCCTGGCCTTTATCAAAGACCCGGACGGCTACTGGATCGAAATCCTGCAGCCGGACATGCTCGAGAAACAGCGTAAGGACGACTGATTTTCCTTACTCCGCACCGGCCTCCTGGCCGGCTGCGGGTTTACGGCCGTAGCGGGAAGCGACGATCACCGCTGCGGTCAGAATCAGGGCTCCGGCAATACCAATCGGCCCGAGAATCTCCTCCAGAAACAGCCAGGCCAGCAGTGCCACAAACAGCGGTTCCAGAGTCACGATGATGCTGGAAAGCGTAGCCGGCGTCGTTTTCATGCCAGTGAAGAAGCACACATAACCGATGCAGGTTGGCACCACGCCCACGTAGGCCACCATCAGCCAGTGCCCGACATTGAGGGTTTCCAGCCCCTCGAATCCGCCAGACAGGGCTACCACCGGCAACAGAATCAACGCCGCCGTAAAGAAACAGATAAACGCCGTAGTAAACACCGGCGTGCCGGCGGAGCTGTAGCGGCTGGTGAGCGTAAAACCGGTATACACACACGCGGCCAGCAACGCCACCAGAATGCCCGCGAGACGAAGGGTGCCTGTGGTATCCATATCGCTGACGACCAGCATGGCAGTTCCCCCGATGGCGGCAAACAACGACAAGACCGTCAAAAGGCTGGGTTTCTCGCCCAACAGGGGCGCGGCGAGAATGGCCACCAGCACCGGGGGGAGGCAGAGGGCGATAAGGGTGGCAATGCCGGCACCGGTCAGGTCTACGGCCAGAAGATAGCTGCCCTGGTAAAACGCCTGAAACAGTCCCAACGCGGCCAGCGGAACCAGCGACTTGCGGGTGAGGCTCCGTAGCGAACTGCCGGGCACTCTGGCACCGGGGTTGGCGCGTTCAAGGCGCACCTGCTCCCGCCGCATCAGCAGCCAGAAAAACGGCAGTGCCACCGCCAGCCTCAAGAAGCCCAGGGTAATCGCCTGAAGCTCGGTACCGGTGAACAGAAATTTCGCAACAATGCCCGTGGTCGCCCATAGCAAGGCAGCCAGGGCGATCAACAGGGCGCCTTGGATCATTCAATAATCAACACAATCAGCTCTTTGGGACCGTGAACACCGTAAGCCAGAGTTTGCTCGATGTCGGCGGTTTTGGAAGGGCCAGAGATTAGCAGGGCATTGGTCGGCATGCCAGAGGCCCAGTTCTGGGCCTGCATGGCTTCATGGAAGGTTGTGTAGAGTTCCGACGCCTTGAGTACAGCGATGTGCACAGGTGGTACCAGGCTCATAAGCCGCGGCTCATCTTCGTTTGGCCACAGGATCAGGGAACCGGTTTCGGCAATACCGCCACGGGTGGAGGTAATGCTCGCGTCCACCTCGTTGAACAGGTGGCCCTGCCAGCTTTCGATCGGCTCGTCGTAAATCAGAAGCTCGGGCAGATCGTCACGGCCGGCATCGCGCAG
>JAWWAT010000442.1:0-3277 GCA_033721635.1 Marinobacter sp.
CCCGGTCACCCGCGAACGGAAGGCCAGGAAACCGAACACCAGGGCCAGCAGGCCCGGCGCCAGCAGCACCATGATGAAGGCGAACCAGGCCATGTCGAACCCGTGCCAGAACCAGGGCAGCTCCTGCCAGTTCAGGAACACCATGAAGTCGGGCAGGATGGGATCGCCATACACGCCGCGATCACCGATCTGGCGCATCAGGTACATGCCCATGGCGTAACCGCCCAGGGCAAAGAAGGCGCCATGGCCCAGGCTGAGGATACCGAGGTAGCCCCACACCAGGTCCACCGCCACCGCCAGCAGGGCGTAACACAGGTACTTGCCCAGCAACGTCACGGTGTACGCGCTCACATGCAGGGCACTGTCCTGGGGCATGAACAGGTGGAGGAAGGTGACTGCCACCAGGGCGGCGAACAGCACACCCAGGAAGATCTGGGTTGAACGCTCCTGCAAAGGTCTTGTTAACCACATAACTTAACCCTCCGCAGCCCGGCCTTTCTGGGGGAAGAGCCCCTTCGGCCGTTTCTGGATAAACAGGATGATGAACACCAGCACGATGATCTTGGCGAGTACGGCACCGGCCCAGGGTTCGAGCAGCTGGTTGATGGTGCCCAGGGAAAGCCCGGCGATGAGCGTGCCCCAGAGGTTACCGACGCCGCCGAACACCACCACCATGAACGAGTCGATGATGTAGTTCTGGCCCAGGTTCGGCCCCACGTTGGTGAGCTGGGACAGCGCCACACCGGCCAGACCGGCCACGCCGGAGCCCAGGGCGAACGTCATGATGTCCACACGGGTGGCACGAATACCCATGGAGCGGGCCATGGCGCGATTCTGGGTGACGGCGCGCACTTCCAGGCCCAGGCGGGTCTTGCGCATGATCAGCATCAGGCCGGCGAAGACAATCAACGCGAAGGCAAGCACGTAAAGACGGTTGAGTGTCAGCGACAGGGCGTCGTTGATCACCAGGGAGCCACTCATCCAATCCGGCGTTACCACGGTGCGGTTCTGGGGCGAGATCACCGTGCGCACCAATTGCTGCAGGATCAGACTGATACCGAAGGTGGCCAGCAGGGTTTCCAGCGGTCGGCCTTTCAGATACTGGATCACGCTGCGCTCAATTATGATGCCTGCGGTGGCCGCCACCAGGAAGCCGGCGGGGATCGAGAGAATCAGTGCCAGGCCGGGTTGGCCGGGGAAGAGCTGCTGCATGCCCCAGGTGGTGTAGGCGCCCAGCATGATCAGTTCGCCGTGGGCCATGTTGATCACGCCCATCACACCGAAGGTGATGGCCAGGCCGATGGCAGCAAGCACCAGGACCGAGCCAAGGGAGAGCCCGAAATACAGGGTCTCGGCGGCACGGTTCAGCTTGAGTTTCTGTTCGATACTTTCGAGGGCTTTGGCGGCGCGCTCGGCCAGCGCCTCGTTGTCACCGCGAACAGCTTCGTTCAGGGCGGCGCGGGCGCGCGGATGCAGGCTTCCGGCCAGCACGTCCACGGCCTCGAGGTTGCCCTCACCTACCCGGTAGATGGCCAGGGCTTCTTCAATGCGGTTGCGCACGGCGGCGTCTTCTTCCTTGGCCAGCTGCGCTTCCAGCGGCTCCACCAGGGACGCATCCACTTTGCCCATCATGTCCTGTGCGGAGGCTTCACGCACATCCGGGTCTTTGGCATTCAGGTCCAGCATCGCCAGTATACCTTCAAGCTGGCCCCGTATGCGGTTATTGATGGCGACTCTGTCCAGCTCGCGGCGGGACATTTCGCCCATGTTCTCTCCGGTCAGCGGATCGGCAATTTCCCAGTCCCTGCCCCGGTTATTAAGTACCAGTACCACCTGGCCTGTGTCTTTTACACGGCTCAGGCGGTTGTTTCCGTAAGCTTCGAGCCAGCCCCTGGCCCGTTCATCACCACTGCTGACAATGGCGTTCACCGCCTCTTCCACTTTACTGGCCGGCGCTTCTGCCAGGTTGATCAGCAGAGCCTTGCCAGGGTCGTCTTCCTGCGCCGTTGCGGGCAGCGATAGCAGGGAAAACAGGGCGATAAGCAGAAGTGTGAGCGATCGGAAGATGCTCATGAGAATGTCCTGTCTGTTTCAAGCGTGTTGCGGGGCAACAGCCGGGGGCAGCAAAGCCACCCCCGGTTGTCCATGGTGCTCGACCGTCCGGGCCTTATTCGGCTTCGGCGGCCATTTCGCCCGCAGACGCGCCACAGGTGCCGGTTGCGGTGTTGAAGGTTCCGCAGAACATCGGCTTGCGCCAATCTGCAATCATGTCCCGCGAACCGGGCAGGTAGTCAGACCAGGCGTCGCCGGCCACGGTGGACGGGGTTTCCCAAACCACGGAGAACTGGCCGTTGTCCTGGATCTCGCCAATCAGCACCGGCTTGGTGATGTGGTGGTTAGGCATCATGGCGGCGTAGCCACCGGTCAGGTTGGGCACGGTCACACCGATGATGGCGTCTTTCACCGCGTCAACGTCTGTGGTGCCGGCCTTCTTGACCGCCTCAACGTACATGTTGAAGCCGATGTAGTGGGCTTCCATCGGATCGTTGGTGACCGCTTCTTCGTTGCCGGTGTGCTCGATCCACTGGTCGATGAAGTCGTAGTTGGCGTCGCTGTCCACGCTCATGAAATAGTTCCAGGCAGCCAGGTGGCCAACCAGCGGGCCGGTGTCGATACCGGAGAGCTCCTGCTCACCCACGGAGAAGGCAACAACCGGAATGTCGGAAGCAGAGATGCCCTGGTTGCCCAGCTCACGGTAGAAGGGCACGTTGGCGTCACCGTTGATGGTGGACACCACGGCGGTCTTTTTACCGGCGGAACCGAAGCGCTTGATGTCAGAAACGATGTTCTGCCAGTCGGAGTGACCAAACGGGGTGTAGTTGATCATGATGTCTTCCTTGGCCACACCCATGTCCATCAGGTAGGTCTCAAGGATCTTGTTGGTGGTACGCGGGTACACGTAGTCGGTACCGGCCAGAACCCAGCGCTCTACACCGATTTCGTTCATCAGGTAATTAACCGCAGGAATCGCCTGCTGGTTGGGCGCAGCGCCGGTGTAGAAAACGTTTTCGGAGGATTCCTCACCCTCGTACTGAACCGGGTAGAACAGAAGGCCGTTCAGCTCTTCCACCACCGGCAGCACGGACTTACGGGAAACCGAGGTCCAGTTACCGAAAATGACGTCGACCTTTTCCTGGGCCAGCAGCTCGCGGGCTTTCTCGGCGAACAGCGGCCAGTTGGAGGCCGGGTCTACAACAACCGCTTCCATCTGACGACC
>JAWWAT010000443.1:0-3272 GCA_033721635.1 Marinobacter sp.
GATAAGCCCGGCAATGGTGTGGAGTTTGTTCGAATATTCGTGGGTCTGGCTGCGCAGGGTATCCGCATATTGCTGAATCCGCGTGAGCTGACGGCTGACCTGGTCAAGCTCGTCGCGCAGCCGGAAACTGGCGACCACACCTATGATCTCGTCGCCCTGTCGAACCGGTAACCGGTTGACTACCATCTGGCGACCACGAAGCCAGATCTCGCGGTCGAAATCCGGGTGACCGGATTCCAGCACAGACATCAGGCTGCTTTCCGGAAGAACCTCCAGAATTGGGCGGCCGGCAAGAGGATTGTCGGTTGGCAGGTCCAGTGTTTCATAGGCGGCGCGGTTTGCTGTGGTGATGATGCCGTCTCGATTGACAGCAATGATTCCTTCCCGCACAGACTGGAGTGTTGCCTCCCGTTCCCGGAATAGCCGGGCGATTTCCTCCGGCTCCAGCCCGAAGATGGCCTGCTTGAATCGGCCGGCGATGACAATGGCCGACAGGATGGTGACCAACAGCATCAGCCCTACCACTCCATAGAGCACAAGGTTGTAGCGTTGAATGGTGGCCTCGATCTGGCCAAGGCTGTAGCCGACCGACACGATGCCGACGATTTCCCCGGTCTCCGGAACGGTTATGGGTGCCTTGCCGCGCATGGATTCGCCGAGGCTGCCTCTGGCAAGAGCCACATAAGCGTTTCCCTCCACAAGGGCCTTGCGGCCAAAGTCGCCATCATCATCACCCATTGAGTGGCCAATTCGGCCTGGGTCCGGATGCGCCAGACGTACGGCCTGGTGATCACCAATCACGATGAACAAAGCCTCATTGGTCTCCGTTAGCCGCGTGGCGAGGTGGTTCAGACCATTCACATCTCGGGCCCGCACGCCATCAATCACGGCTGGGGTGGCGGCCACGGTCTTCGCGACCATCAGTGCCCGCTGGCCGATCTCATCGTACAGGGAGTCGCTGAGGTAATAGCCGGCAAAGCCACCAATGAGCATGGTCTGCAGCGCGCCGAGCAGGCCCAGCGTCAGGATCATTCGGGTTTTGAGTTTGGCTTTTCGAAACACGGAGTGGTCATGGCTTGTTGTCGTTTGGTTTTCAGGGTACTGCATGATTGCCCGAGTTGCCCGTAATCAATATGAACAAAATGCCCGTTAAGACCTTTAAAGGCGTTACGTGCACAAACTTCCGGGTCTCGGGTTTCACCTATTAACCTGCCTGCAATCGCTCCTCTGGCCTGCCATAGCCAGGGACCCGGCCAACACGGTCCTGCCTCAGGAGTGATCACAAAAACAAGTTGATGAGGTGACAACCATGATTATCAAACGAACCCTGTCCTTCGTGGCGGCTGCGGCCGTCTCCATGTCTGCCATGGCCTGGCAGCCCTCCGGAAAAGTGGAATGTCTTGCCCCGGCTGACCCCGGCGGCGGTTGGGACTTTACTTGTCGCAGCGTCGGCAATGTTTTGCAGGACCTTGGCCTGGTTGACGGAAGCGTGCAGACCGTCAACATGGCGGGCGCGGGCGGTGGCGTGGCCTATGCACACACCGTGAGCAAGCGGGCCGAAGACAACAAGCTGTTGGTGGCCGCTTCAACGGCGACCACAACCCGCCTGGCCCAGAAGCAGTTCCCGGGCATGAACGCGGATATGGTCACCTGGGTCGGTGCCCTGGGTGCCGATTACGGCATCATCGCTGTTGGCAAGAACTCCGAATACCAGAACCTCAGCGAGGTGATGGCCGCAGTGAAAGCCAACCCGAAATCCGTGAAGTTCGCCGGTGGCAGCGCCCGTGGCGGCTGGGACCACCTCAAGGTGCTGATTGCGGCCAAGGCGGCGGGCGCCGACAAGCTCCCCTCCATTCCCTACCTTTCCTACAACAACGGCGGTGAAGCCATGAGCCAGGTTGTTGGCGGGCAGGTGGACGCGTTCACCGGAGATATTTCCGAAGCCACCGGCTTTCTCGAGTCTGGTGACCTGAGGGTGGTTGCAGTGCTTTCCGAGGAACGTCTGCCCGGAAAGTTCAGCGACCTTCCAACAGCAAAAGAGCAGGGTATTGATGCGGTTGGCCCTAACTGGCGTGGCTTCTACATGCCCAAAGGCGCCAGCGAGGAAGCCAAGTCCTACTGGGTGGAGGCTGTCGATACCCTTTACGCCAGTGAGGAGTGGAAAAAGGTCATGAAGAGCAACGGCCTGATCCCCTTTCATCCGCCGGCCAGCCAGTTCGATGAGTTCGTGCGCAACCAGGTGCAGGACATCGAGAACCTTTCACGTGAAATCGGGTTGCTGAAATGACGGGGCTCGGTGATCGAATTCTCGGCCTGGGCCTTCTGGTCCTCGCCGTTGCCTATGGCTGGGCAGCCCAACAGTGGCCCGAGCCGTTTGGTGGCGCCGAGACCGTGGGTCCGGAAACCTTCCCCACCATGCTCGCGGTTGTGCTGGTGGCGGGCAGTCTCTATCTGATGATCAAACCGGATCCGGACGCCCAGTGGCCGGTCGGCAAATCAGCCTTTGAGCTTGTGATCTCGCTGGTGGTTCTTGTGGTCTACACGCTGCTGCTGGAGCCTCTGGGCTTTGTCATCGCCACCACCCTGGCTGTGGGTGCCCTCAGTTGGCGTATGGGCGCAGCGCCAAGACCAGCGTTTCTCACCGGTCTGTTGAGTGCCGTCGTGGTCTTCGTGCTGTTTAACTATGGCCTGTCACTGAGTCTGCCGGCCGGCTTGCTGGAGGTGCACTGATGGAAACCCTGGGCTTCTTGATGGACGGGTTTGCGGTGGCCCTGACCCCGTATAACCTGATGTTTGCACTGTTCGGTGCTTTCGTGGGCACGTTGATCGGGTGCCTGCCAGGTCTGGGACCGGCGAATGGTGTGGCCATTCTCATCCCCCTGGCTTTCACCCTTGGTCTGCCGCCGGAAACTGCGATGATCCTGCTGACAGCAGTCTACGCCGGTGCCATGTACGGTGGCCGGATTTCATCGATTCTGCTGAACATCCCTGGTGACGAACCGGCAATGATGACATGCCTGGACGGCTATCCCATGGCCCAGAAAGGGCGGGCAGCCGACGCCCTGGCGGTCTCTGCCATTGCCTCCTTTGCTGGCGGTCTGATTGGCACCATTGGCTTGATCATGCTGGCGCCGGTATTGGCAAAGTTTGCCCTTACCTTTGGGCCGGCCGAGTACTTTGCCCTGTTCCTGCTGGCGTTTGCCACGCTGGGCGGAATCACCGGCAAAAACCCGGTGAAAACCGTGGTCGCCGCCACCCTGGGGATCATGATC
>JAWWAT010000444.1:0-3268 GCA_033721635.1 Marinobacter sp.
GGACGGCGCGTCCGGTGATGGCATTGCCATGGCATGGCGGGCCGGCTGCCGGGTAGCGAACATGGAATTCAATCAATTCCACCCGACATGCCTCTATCACCCCCACGCCAAATCCTTCCTCATCACAGAAGCCGTCCGGGGTGAGGGGGGAATGTTGAAATTACCCGATGGTTCCCGGTTCATGGACCGTTTCGACGAGCGCGGCGAGCTGGCGCCCAGGGATATCGTTGCCCGGGCGATTGACCATGAAATGAAGCGACTGGGTGCTGATCATCTGTACCTGGACATCAGCCACAAGCCCGCCGACTTTATCAAGCACCACTTCCCCACCATTTACGAGAAGTGCCTTGGCTTCGGTATCGATATAACCCGCGAGCCAATTCCCGTGGTACCTGCTGCCCACTATACCTGTGGCGGCATCATGAGTGACGAGCGGGCCAGGACCGATGTCAATCAGCTCTACGTGGTGGGCGAAGCCGCCTTTACCGGACTCCATGGCGCCAATCGCATGGCCAGCAACTCCCTGCTGGAGTGCCTGGTGTATGGACGGGCCGCCGCGGCAGATATTACCCGTCGGGAAGCCGACATTCCGCCACCGCCGGAAGCCCCTGACTGGGACGAAAGCCAGGTCCGGGATTCTGATGAAGACGTGGTTATCTCACACAACTGGGACGAGTTGCGGCATTTCATGTGGGACTATGTGGGCATTGTGCGGACCACCAAACGCCTCCAGCGGGCCAAACACAGGGTGGACCTGCTGTCTGCCGAGATCGGTGAGTTCTACAGCAATTACCGCGTCACCAACGACCTGCTGGAACTTCGTAACCTGGTCACCGTATCAGACCTGATCATCTGTTCTGCCCTGCAACGCAGGGAAAGCCGCGGACTACACTACACGCTGGATTATCCGGGACTGCTCAATGAGGTCCGTGATACCGTTCTGGTCCCCACGACCTACCGAACGCTCGCGCCCTGAACCAGCGCTGACTATTACACACGATTCAATGGAAAACACTATGTCAGAAACACCCGAATCGACCGAAAAAGCAGAATTCAACCGCCTGTGGTGGCACAGCCGTCGCGGCATGCTCGAGCTGGACAACCTCCTGATTCCATTCATGGAAGAGGCCTACCGCGATCTAGACGCCGCAGACCAGGCCCGTTACAAGAAGCTGCTCACCTGCGAGGACAATGACATGTTCGAATGGTTCATGCAGCGCAGCCGCCCGGCAGACCCGGATCTCCAACGCATGGTCGACATCATTCTGAAACGTGTCCAGCCGGATTGAACTGACGCTCTCTCCCTCCGTGCTGGTCGGCTTGCTGGCGGTTCTGCCCTGGCTGCTGCTCACGGCCTTCCTGTTGATCACGGCGTTGGCCGGCAAACCCTGGTTCCTCCTGGCGACACCAGTTGCACTGGGCGGCGCGGCCCTGCAGTATCGATACAACGGGTTACTTCTGGGCAGCCACTCGGTAAACAGCCTGTTGATTGAACACGGAAAGATGTACGCCAGAACCGGAGACAGCCGGCAGGTTCAGGTACTTCCGCTGGCCTCCAGCCGGATCTGGTCCGGTTTGGCACTCTTGAAACTTCGACCGGCCGGCACCAGATTCCGGTCTTACACCACAATACTGTTGGCACCGGTACCCGGCAGGCCGGGTAACGTTCCGGCAGACGATTTTCGTCGCCTGAGGGTATGGCTCCGACTGGGCCGATCCGGGCGACCGTCTACCTGATTCACCGATCTGGAGCACGCCATGACCGACACAGACTCCCCTGTAGCAGCCGTTGCAGACTTTCCCCTGCCCGAAAGCGGATGGGCGGTCCTCGACAACCGGGTGGTTGTGCGCATCAGCGGCCCCGGTACCGACAAGTTTCTTCAGGGTCAGTTCAGCCAGAACCTGGACGAGGTAATTCCTGGCCGCTCGCCCAGAGCCGCGGCCGCGACCCCCAAGGGCCGCGCCTACTGCCTGACCCGCATGGTTCGGGACGGTAACGACATCCTCATGGATTTCCCCTCGGAGCTCGCTGACGACACCATCAGCCACCTACGCAAATATCTGATGCTGTTTCGCGGGACCACCATGGAGGTCGTGCAGGAGGTCCGCATTGTCGGGATCCTGGGCAACCCGTTGGCCGAAAGCCTCGCCGGTGACTCTCTGAAAAGCCTTGAGGAACCCGGTGACTCTATCGCACTCCGTGACGGCGTTCTGGTGAAGACCCAACCGACAGCCGAGGGCACGGCCCGCTTCGAATTCTGGCAGACTGAGGCGAGCGACGTAGCGCTTCCTGCCAGCGACAGGATGCCCGCGACAGACTGGCAGGCCTCCGAGATTGCTGCGGGTGTGGCCTCTCTGACGGCCGCCACACAGGAGTCCTTCGTGCCGCAGATGCTGAACTGGCAACACGTGGGTGGCGTGCATTTCAAGAAGGGTTGCTACACCGGCCAGGAAGTGATTGCCCGGATGCATTTCCTCGGGCAACTGAAAAAGAGTCTGTTCCGGTTCCGCACTGACCAGGCAGAAGAGTTGCCTACCCCCGGGAGCGCCCTGTTTGCTGGCGAACGGTCAGTGGGGGAGGTTGTGAACTCGGTAAAATACCATGACGGCAGCGTAGAGCTGCTTGCTGTTTTGCGCCACGATGCCGCCGAAAAAAACCTGCATCCGGATGGCCTGCCGGAGGTGGTGCTGGAGCCGATGCCACTGCCCTACCCGGTGCCCGAAAGGGAAAAAAGCGCACAATCAGATACATAAGTTGACAGGCAAACGCGCCAGAATTTGCTATTTTGCTATGCAGTAGCTCACATATTTGATTGTTCGGACAGTGGCACAGTCATTCCGGCCATGCTTCGAACTCTTTAAGCGGACCTTTACTGACCATGTCGAATATTGTTGAAACCATCAAAGCCGATCTCAACGCAGCCATCGAAAGTGACAAGCTGGTGCTTCCCACCCTTCCGGAGGTAGCCCTTCAGGTCAGAGACATTGCGCAATCCGAGGATTCATCAATAGCCGACCTGGTCAAGGTGATCAGCAATGACACCGCCCTGTCCGCGCGCATCATTCGAGTGACCAACAGCCCGCTGTTCCGCGGCAGCCGCGCCATTGAGAACCTGAACATGGCGGTAAGCCGCCTGGGCATGGCCTACACCAGCAATCTGGCCATGGGCCTGGCCATGGAGCAGATGTTCCAGGCCACCTCCGACATGATTGACAAGCGCATGCGTGCCACCTGGCAGACCAGCACCGAAGTCGCCGGTGTCTGCCA
>JAWWAT010000445.1:0-3264 GCA_033721635.1 Marinobacter sp.
GGACGCGCCGGTGGCCATATTGCGGGTGTACTGCTCGTGACCGGGGGTGTCAGCAATAATGAACTTGCGTTTGTCGGTGCTGAAGTAACGGTAGGCCACGTCAATGGTGATGCCCTGTTCCCGCTCCGCCTGAAGGCCGTCTACCAGGAGCGCGAGGTCAAGCTTCTCGCCCGTGGTGCCCATCTTGGCACTGTCGGTTTTCAGGCTGGCCATATGATCTTCGTAGATCATCTTGGTGTCGTGGAGCAGCCGGCCGATCAGGGTGCTTTTGCCGTCGTCCACGCTGCCACAGGTAAGCAGGCGCAGGAGTTCCTTGTTTTCGTGCTGCTTCAGGTAGGCCTGAATATCTTCTGCAATCAGATCAGACTGGTGTGACATCTTAGAAATACCCTTCCCGCTTTTTCTGTTCCATGGAGCCGGCTGAATCGTGGTCTATCACCCGACCCTGGCGCTCGGAGCTCTTGGCCAACAACATTTCCTGGATAATGTCCGGGAGTGTGGCTGCCTCGGACTCAATGGCGCCTGTGAGCGGGTAGCAGCCCAGGGTCCGGAAGCGAACCGATTTCATCATCGGTTTCTCGCCTTCCTTCAATGGCATGCGGTCGTCGTCCACCATGATCAGGGTGCCATCGCGCTCAACGACCGGACGCTCGGCGGCGTAATAGAGCGGAACGATGTCGATATTCTCGAGGTAGATGTACTGCCAGATATCCAGTTCCGTCCAGTTGGACAGCGGAAACACCCGGATACTCTCGCCCTTGTTGATCTTGCCGTTGTAGATGTTCCAAAGTTCTGGCCGCTGGTTCTTGGGATCCCAGCGGTGGTATTCATCCCGGAACGAATACACGCGTTCCTTGGCCCGGGACTTTTCCTCGTCGCGGCGGGCACCGCCGAACGCCGCATCAAACTTGTATTTGTCCAGCGCCTGTTTCAGGGCCTGGGTTTTCATGACATCAGTGTGTTTCGCACTACCGTGGGTAAACGGCCCGATTCCCTGATCCACGCCTTCCTGGTTGGTGTGCACGATCAGGTCGAGGCCAAACTTCTCAGCCACGTTGTCCCGGAATTTGATCATGTCCCGGAATTTCCAGGTGGTATCAATGTGCATCAAGGGGAAGGGTGGTTTGCCCGGGTAGAAGGCCTTCAGGGCCAGGTGGAGCATTACCGCGGAATCCTTGCCGATGGAGTACAGCATTACCGGATTGTCGAACTCGGCTGCCACTTCCCGGATGATGTGGATGCTTTCGGCTTCCAGCTGTTTCAGGTGCGTGAGGTTGTATGTGGTCATGGTAATCCGTTGCCGCCGTGCGGGCCGTTTTGGCTGTGCGAATGAATACGGCAACTATACCAGAGGGCAGGAGGGCATAAGAAGACGGCCAACTAGACATTGGCGTTATAACAATATAGCAATGGTAGGTTCTGGGCGTCAGCCAGCCAGAAGGAGAAGTTCAGGCATGATCGGCTGAGTCGGCCAGCAACTTGGCAACGTAGCGGTCGACGTAATCGAAGCCGTTGCCTTCGAATTCCGCGAACTGGATGCCGAGCTGAAACTCGTCCCGGGCGATGCGGCGCATGTGAACAATATTGCCGTCGGCAATTACAGAAACAGGCTGTGTTGCAACGACTGGCACGGCGAAGCGTGTTTTTACGGCAATCCAGTTGCCTGGCGCCGGCGCTTTTTGCTCGGGGACGAGCTGCTTCACTGTCTCCTGGTTGCAGGAGATCATTACTCCCGTGCGGGAGAGATTGGACACCGAACAGGTCAGGCAGCAGCCGTCCGGTTTCTCAATCGTAATGTCGGTGGCTACATCTACCCGTTGTTGGTTGCGCAAATTCAGTTTCACGGCGACAGGTTTCATGTTGACTCTTCTGGCGTGTCTGGTTGCAAATGAGGCTGCCTTTCCCATAAATCTTTTCCAGAAAAACACTTAAATGCATGATAAGCGTGTGAAAGTGTAGTTGTTTACTTTGTGATCAGCAAGAAGCCTGCCGTCTATAGTGGCAGATTTATTAAATCTTTCTGAACAAGGCGTCACAAATTTTGATGTCTGTCAGATTATCCGTTGGTTCTGCAGGATGGACTTTTGCTGCAGCCGATCCTGTAGCTGGTGTAAAATGTCGGCCTCCATTCATTTGTGGGCTCACGGTGAGCTCCGGGAATTCCAAGCCTTCTATGACAGATAACACCCAGACCCCCGCTTCGTCCGGCAACAGCAAAGTCGGTTTCATCAGCCTTGGCTGCCCCAAGGCCCTGGTGGACTCCGAACGCATTCTCACCCAGCTGAGAATGGACGGCTACGAAGTCGTACCCACCTACGATGACGCCGACATTGTTGTGGTCAATACCTGCGGCTTTATCGATGCCGCCAAGCAGGAGTCCCTCGACGCCATCGGCGAGGCTATCAGCGAAAACGGCAAGGTGATTGTCACCGGGTGCATGGGTGTGGAAGCCGACAAGATTCGCGACACCCACCCCGGAGTTCTGGCCGTTTCCGGCCCCCACGCCTATGAAGAGGTGGTCGGCGCGGTTCACCAGTTTGTTCCGCAGCAAAAACAACACGATCCATTTACTGATCTGGTTCCGCCGCAGGGCATCAAACTGACGCCGCGACATTATGCGTACCTCAAAATCTCCGAGGGCTGTAACCATCGTTGTACCTTCTGCATCATTCCCTCCATGCGGGGTGACCTGGTCAGTCGGCCCATTGGCGATGTGATGGATGAGGCTCAGCGCCTGGTGGACGCCGGTGTAAAAGAGCTGTTAGTAATCTCCCAGGACACCTCGGCCTACGGCGTTGACACCAAGTACCGCACTGGCTTCTGGCAAGGGCGTCCGCTGAAAACCAAGATGCAGTCACTGTGCGAAGCTCTCGGAGAAATGGGTGTCTGGGTGCGCCTGCACTACGTTTACCCGTATCCCCATGTGGATGACATTATTCCCCTGATGGCCGAAGGCAAGATCCTGCCCTACCTGGATATCCCGTTCCAACACGCCAGCCCGAAAGTGCTCAAGGCCATGAAACGCCCAGCCCACGACAGCAAAACGCTGGAGCGCATCCGCAAGTGGCGCGAAATCTGCCCTGAGCTGACCATCCGGTCCACCTTCATAGTCGGCTTCCCCGGTGAAACCGAGGAAGACTTCCAATACCTGCTGGACTGGCTCGATGAGGCTCAGCTGGATCGGGTAGGCGCGTTCAAATACAGCCCGGTGGAAGGTGCCAAAGCCAACGAACTGGAAGGTGCGGTTCCCGAGGAAGTAAAAGA